>JBDTOB010000137.1:0-6701 GCA_039933435.1 Acidobacteriota bacterium
CATACTCTTACGCCATGCGCATCCTGCCGCGCGGGGTCGCGGCGCTGGTGTTCCTCTTCGCCCTGCTCGGATCCCCCCTCCCGGCGGCGGCACAGTTGAGCGTGGTCGGCGTCTCCGGCATGCGCCTGGTCTACCTCGATCCGTCCGAGACCTTCCTCGTCCCGCATGCGGCGCGCACCTTCCTCAATTCGCTGGCGTTTCAGCGTCGCCTCTTCGACTTCCGTCCGAAGAAACCGGTCTACCTGCTGCTGACCGACATCTCCGATACCGGCAACGCCGGCGCCTCGGTGGTGCCGCGCGACGTGGTGACGGTGGAGATCGCGCCGCTGAACTTCGCGTTCGAGACCATCGCCGGCAACGAACGCATGAACATCCTCATGAACCACGAGCTGGTCCACATCGCGACGATGGATCAGGCGGCCGGCGCCGACCGGGTCTTCCGGCGGCTGTTTGGCGGCAAGGTGGTGCCGGTCCAGGATCATCCGGAGTCGATCCTCTATTTCCTGCTGACGACGCCGCGGGTGGCGTCGCCGCGGTGGTACCACGAGGGCATCGCGGTGTTCGTGGACACCTGGATGTCGGGAGGCCTCGGCCGCGCCCAGAGCGGCTACGACGAGATGGTGTTCCGATCGATGGTCCGGGACGGGACGCCGTTCTACGATCCCCTGGGGCTGGTCTCCGAGGGGACGCAGATCGATTTCCAGGTGCAGGTGAACTCCTACCTCTACGGCACCCGCTTCATGACCTGGCTGGGACGCCACTATTCCCCCGAGCAGATCATCGACTGGGTCTCCCGCCGCGACGGCAGCCGCGCCTACTACGCGACCCAGTTCAAGCACGTCTTCGCGACCTCCATCGAACAGGCCTGGGCCGCCTGGGAGCAGGAGGAAGGGGAGTTCCAGCGCCGGAACCTGGCCGCGATCCGCGCCTTCCCGGTGACGCCCTCGAAGGACATCACGACGCGGGCGCTGGGATCGGTCTCGCGCGCGTTCTACGATCCCGAGGGGAAGACGATCTACGCGGCGCTGAACTATCCCGGAGTGGTGTCGCACGTGGCGGCCATCTCGGACGAGACCGGCCGCATCGACAAGCTGGCCGACATCAAGGGGCCGACGATCTTCACCGTCACCTCGCTGGCGTGGGATCCGTACGATCGGGTGCTCTTCTACACGCGTGACAACGGCGCCTATCGCGACCTGGTGCGGCTGGATCCGAAGACCCGGCGGCAGGTCGTCCTCCAGAAGGACGCGCGCATCGGCGACCTCGCCTTCAACCGCGGCGACCGCTCGCTGTGGGGCATCCGCCATCTCAACGGCATTTGTACGCTGGTGCGGATGATGCCGCCGTACACGGACTGGACCCAGGTCGTCACCTGGCCCTACGGCACGGTGATGTACGACCTCGACCTGTCGCCGGACGGCACCCGTCTCGTCGCCTCGTTCGGGGAGATCAGCGGCCGGCAGCGGGTCCAGGTCTTCGATACCGCGACGCTGAACGGGCCGGAGACGGCACCGGTGGCGGCCTTCGACTTCGGGACGGCGGTCCCCAACGGCTTCACCTTCACGCCCGACGGCCGGGCGCTCTACGGCAGTTCCTACTTCACCGGCGTCTCGAATATCTTCCGCTACGATCTCGAGACCCGGACGCTCGATGCCGTGACCAACGCGGAAACCGGCTTCTTCCGTCCGGTTCCGCTGGCGGACGGCAGCCTGATCGCCTTCCGCTACTCCGGCGCCGGGTTCGTTCCCACCCGCATCCAGCCGCGGCCGCTCGAGGACGTCAGCGCCATCACCTTTCTGGGCGAGCGGCTCGCCGAGGAGCATCCGATCGTCAAGAGCTGGACGGTCGGCTCCCCGGCCGACGTCCCCTTTGATTCGATGCCGCAGGAATCGGGCAAATACCGCCTCGCCGGCGGGCTGCAGCCGGAGTCCTGGTACCCGGTATTCCAAGGCTACAAGGACAGCGCCGCGGTGGGCATGCGCGTCAACTTCTCCGATCCGCTGCAGTTCAACCGCGCCAGCCTGGTCGCCACCTACTCGCCGGCGAGCAGCCTGCCGGCGGGGGAGCGCCTGCACCTCAAGGCCGACTACGAGCGCTTCGACTGGCGCGGCCGGTTCGATCTCAACGCCGGGGACTTCTACGACTTCTTCGGGCCGACCAAAGTGGGCCGCAAGGGATACGCGCTACTGGTCGGCAAGAAGCAGACGCTGCTGTTCGACATGCCGCATCGCGTCGAGCTGGACATGAGCGCGCGCGTCGCCGGCAATCTCGACCGGCTGCCGGAATTTCAGAACGTCGCCGTGGACGTCACCCGCCTCGTCACCCTGGAGGCGCGCCTGACGGACCAGAACCTGCGCAGCTCGCTCGGGCACGTGGACGACGAGACCGGGCAGCGGTTTTCGCTGGAGGCCCAGGGCAACCAGGTCAACGGCGCCATGGTGCCGAGGTTCCACGGAACCTTCGATCGCAGCCTCGCGGTCCCGGCCGGCCACTCGTCGATCTGGGTGCGCACCGCCGCCGGATTCTCGCCAGGCCGCCGCGATCAGCCGTTTGCGAACTTCTATTTCGGCGCCTTCGGCAACAACTGGGTCGACCATCGCGACGAGAAGCGCTACCGCGAGGCCTACAGCTTTCCCGGCGCCTCGCTCAACGAAATTGCCGGGCGGACGTTCCTGAAATCGATGATCGAGTGGAACCTTCCGCCGCTCAGGTTCCGGCGCGCCGGCCGGCCCGGCTTCTATGCCTCGTGGGCCCGGCCCTCGATTTTCGTCGGCGGGCTGGCCACCAACCTCGAGGCGGGCGCGGCCCGGCGCTCGCTGACCGATGCCGGGGCGCAGATCGACTTCCGCTTCGGGCTGCTGTCCACCCTCGAGCTCACGCTCTCGGCCGGCGGCGCCGTCGCCTTCGAGGACGGCCGCGCGCCGCGGCGCGAGGCGATGCTCTCGGTCAAGATTCTCAAGTAATGCTCAACGCCGCGGTCGCGCTGCTGCCGGTGGTCGGATTCCTGGCCGTCCTCTTGACGATGGACAGCTTCCGGCTGGTCCCGGTCAGGTCGATCCTCGGGGCGCTCGCCGCCGGCGCCACGGCGGCGATCGTCTCGCTGTGGTTGTGGTCGGCGCTCGGGATGGACCTGCAGTCCGCGCACGTCGACAGCGGCTACATCGCGCCGGTCCTCGAGGAGACGCTGAAGGCGGCGGTGATCGTCGCGCTGATTCTGCGCGGCCGCGCCGGGTTCCTCGTCGACGCCGCGGTTCAGGGCTTCGCGGTCGGCGCCGGGTTCGCGCTGGTCGAAAACGTGCTCTACCTGCGGGCGCTCGACCAGGCGCCGCTGGCGCTGTGGCTGGTCAGGGGTCTGGGCACCGCGATGCTTCACGGCGGCGCCACGGCGATCTTCGCCACGCTCGCCCGCGCCCTCACCGATCGCTATCCCCGGCGTCCCCACATCGCCTTCCTGCCCGGTCTCGCCGCCGCCATCGCCATCCACGCCGGCTTCAACCTGCTGCCGCTGCCGCCGTCGCTGCTGACCGCGGTGGTGATGCTGACCCTGCCGCTGCTGCTGCTGTTCGTGTTCGAGCGCAGCGAACGCGCGACCCGTGAATGGATGGGGGCCGGGATGGATCTCGACATCGAGGTCCTGCAGCTGGTCGCCTCCGATACCTTCACCTACACCCGTTTTGGCCAATACCTCCAGGAACTGCGGGCCCGCTTCCCGGCGGTGGTCGTCGCCGACATGTATTGCCTGCTCAGGCTCGAGCTCGAGCTGTCGGTGCACGCCCGCGCCATGGTGATGGCGCGCGAGGCCGGGCTCGAGCTGCCCGCGGACGACGATCTCGAGGCCAGCCTGGCGGAGCGCAATCACCTGCAGGACGCCATCGGCGCGGCCGGCCGGCTGGCGCTGCGGCCGCTCCAGGTCACCAGTTCCCGCGATCGCTGGCACCGGCAGCTGCTGACGCAGGCGCGCCGTCGTCCGCGCAAGCCGGCCAGCCCCTGACGCCATCCCGCCGCGGCGTCGTTACAACCAGCCCCCCCGGAACCCGGCGCGGCGCAGCCCGGCGACGATAGACGGACACTCCCTCATCAGCCGCCAGATCAGGCCGCTGCGGTAGTTCTCGATCATCAGCACCACCGGCCCCTGATGGATCCCGAAGTGCCACGGCGACACCCATCCATGCTCGCCCCCGGAGGCCACTGGAAACGTCGGGTTGAAGGTCGCCCTGAAGCCATACGACCCGGGCCGCCGGATCGCGACGTCCTCCGCGAAGTGCCGGATCGCCGGCAGCACGATCTCCGGTGCGAACGGTAATGACGCCACCGTCGCCCATGGCGCAATCGTCCCGTCGTCCGGTCCATGCGGCACCCCGCGCGCGACGTAGTCGAAGAAGCGCCGTTCGACGCCGCCGAGGCGCAGCAGCTCCGGTCCCGGGCCGTCGCTGGCGGTCACTCCCCAGCAGTTCTGGTGGTAGCCCGCAAGCTGGCGCGGGTTGCGCATCGCATACTGGCGCTGAACCAGGGTGGCGCGGCGGCTGTTCTCGAAATAGTCGATCCCCTTGTCGCGCATGTAGGCGTCCTGGATGCCGCGGAAGTCAATCCACAGGTGCGACAGCTGGTGGATGAAGAGCGGACCGGCGTAGACGAGCTCGTGGCCGTAGATCTTTTTCCACTTGTAGCTGGACAGCCAGGCGGGATAGCTCTCGCCGACGACGGGGTGGGTCGGGGATCCCAGGGCCAGGACGTAGAGCAGCAGCGCCTCGTCGTAGCCGGACCAGTGGTAGCGCAGAAAGCCGCGGCGGGGCCGCCAGCCGTGCGTCAGGAGGGGACCGCCGTTCTGCGCCCATTGCCAGTCCGTCCGGCGATAGAGCGCGTCCGCCAGCGCACGCAGTTCGGCTTCTTCCGGCGTCTCGCGATCGAAATAGGCCCCGGCCGTCAGCGCACCGGCCAGGAGCAGCGCCGTGTCGATGGTCGACAGCTCGCTGCGCCAGGCCCGCGACCCCGTCTCGATGTCGAGGAAGTGATAATAGAAGCCGCGATACCCGGTACAGCCGGGCCCGGTGCCCTGCTCGCTGTTGCGGAAAAACCGCAGTGTCGCCAGCGTCACCGCGACGGCATGCTCGCGGGTCATGAAGCCGCGCTCGACGCCCACCGGGTACGAGGCCAGCGCCAGGCCGGTTGCGGCGATGCTGGCGGGCCAGTGACGCCGCGTCTTGTCGGCAATCAACCCGTTGGCGGGGTTGACCTCGTGGAGAAAGTAGTCGAAGCTCTCCCGCTGGAGCTCGTCCAGGAGAACGTCGGTGGTATCAGTCATGGACAAAAAATGGTGACCCTCAACCCGCGCGCCGGCCAGCCGGCCCTGCCATCGATGCTCGTGGACGTTCCGAGACTGATCTCGGCGTACTACACGGGCAGACCCGATCCCTCGACGGCGGCCGAGCGGGTGGCGTTCGGTACCTCCGGCCATCGCGGCACCGCATTCTCCAACTCGTTCAACGAGGACCACGTCCTGGCCATCAGCCAGGCGATCTGCCTCTATCGGGTCCGACATGCGATCGACGGACCCTTATTCCTCGGCGCGGATACCCACGCGCTCTCCACCCCGGCGCTGGCCACGGCGATCGAGGTGCTGGCCGCGAACGGCGTCACCGTGATGATTGCCGGCGACGACGAGTACACCCCGACGCCGGCCGTCTCTCACGCGATTCTCACATACAACCGCGAGCGCACCCGCGGCCTCGCCGACGGCATCGTCATCAGCCCGTCGCACAATCCGCCCGGCGACGGCGGGTTCAAGTACAACCCGCCGCACGGCGGCCCGGCGGAGCCGGCCATCACCGGATGGGTCGAGGCCACGGCGAACGCCCTGCTCGAGCAGCGGCTGGACGGCGTCCGGCGGATGCCGCTCGCCCGGGCGCTGCGCGCCTCGACGACGCACCGCCACGACTACGTCGAGGCCTACGTGAGCGACCTCGCGAACGTCATCGACATGGAGGCGATCCGCGGCGCCGGCATCCGCATGGGCGTCGATCCGCTCGGCGGCGCCGGCATCCACTACTGGGGGCGGATTGCCGAGCGCTACAAGGTGGATCTCTCGGTTGTCAACACCGCTGTCGATCCGACCTTCCGGTTCATGACGGTCGACTGGGACGGGCAGATCCGCATGGACCCCTCGTCCCCCTATGCGATGGGCAGCCTGGTGGCCCTCAAGGATCGCTTCGACATCGCCTTTGCCTGCGACCCCGACCACGACCGGCACGGCATCGTCACCCGCGGCCAGGGGCTGCTGCCGCCGAATCATTACCTGTCGGCGGCGATCTTCTATCTGTTCCAGAACCGCCCCCGGTGGCGGCCGGATGCGGCGGTCGGCAAGACGCTGGTGAGCAGCCAGATGATCGATCGCGTCGCCGCGAAAGTCGGCCGCCTGGTCTACGAGGTGCCGGTCGGGTTCAAGTGGTTCGTCGACGGCCTGCTGAGCGGCGCGCTCGGTTTCGGAGGCGAGGAGAGCGCCGGTGCGTCCTTCCTGCGCTTCGATGGCCGCGTCTGGACGACGGACAAGGACGGCATCATCGCGGCGCTGCTGTCGGCCGAGATCACCGCGCGGATGGGGCGCGATCCGGGTGAGGTCTACGGCGAGCTCACCGGCGAGCTCGGTGCGCCGGTCTACGACCGCGTCGAGGCGCCGGCCAGTCCGGCGCAGAAGGCGCTGCTCG
>JBDTOB010000138.1:0-6700 GCA_039933435.1 Acidobacteriota bacterium
CTGTGGCTCCACGACCGCGTCTCGGGCGCGACGTGGCCGGAGCGCTGGGCCGGCCGGACGCGCCCTGACGTGATTGTCGCCAACAGCCACTTCACCGCCGCGAGCGTGCCGGCGCTCTACCCGCAGTCGACGCCGGTCGTGGTCTACGCACCGGTGCGGGCCGAGCCCGACGACGGCGCCAGGGCGGCGCTGCGATCGGCGCTTGGCGTCGCCGACGGGACGCCGGTGGTGCTGATGGCCAGCCGGTTTGAGCCGTGGAAGGGGCACCGCGAGCTGATCGATGCGCTGGCGCAGGTCAGCGAGCCCTGGCAGCTGTGGATCGCCGGGGGGGCGCAGCGCGCCGCCGAGCAGCGGCTCGAGCGCGACATCCGGGCCCGCGCGGCCGCCTCCGGCGCGGCACCGCGCATCCGGTTTCTCGGCGAGCGCCGGGACGTCGGTGCCTGCATGCGCGCGGCCGACATCCACTGCCAGCCGAACAGCGGCCCCGAGCCCTTCGGTCTGGCCTTCGTCGAGGCGCTCTACGCGGGGCTGCCGGTGGTCACCACCGCGATGGGGGGAGCACTGGAGATCGTGACGCCTGACTGCGGCGTGCTCGTGCCTCCCGCCGACAGCGATGCGCTGACGGCGGCCCTCCGCGGCCTGATCGTCGACCGCCAGGCGCGGCTGCGGCTGGGAGCCGGCGGGCCCGCACGCGCGGCCGCGCTCTGCGACCCGGCCCGTCAGCTGAGCGCGCTGGCCGGATGGCTTGGCGGCATGCCCGCGGTGGCCGCGTGAGCGTCAGCACGGCCCGCGCCGGCGATCTCGACGCGCGCGCGCGCCAGAGCCTGGGCATCAGCGGCGAGGCGATTTACCGGGCGGCCGCCGCGGTGCTGGCCGATCGCGGCGCCGCCGGCACGATTGCCGACATCGGCTGCGGCACCGGCAACCTGCGGCGCTACCTGGGCGCCGCCTTCACCCGCTGCATCGGTGTGGATGCGGTGCAGTACGAGGGGCTGCCAGGCGACGTCGAATTCGTCGCCGCCGACCTCGACCGCCTGCCGCTGCCGCTGCCCGATTGGGCCGTCGACGTCGCCGCCGCGGTCGAAGTGGTCGAGCATCTCGAGAACCCGCGGGCGTTCTGTCGCGAGCTGGTGCGGATCACCCGGCCCGGAGGCTGGGTCGTCGTCACCACCCCCAACCAGCTGAGTGTGCTCAGCCTGCTGACACTCATCACCAGGCGCCGCTTTTCCGCGTTCCAGGACGCCTCGTATCCCGCCCACCTCACGGCGCTCCTCGAGATCGATTTGCGCCGCATTGCCGCGGAGACCGGGCTGGAGGCTGTCGAGGTGCGCTATACCGGCGAGGGGCGGATGCCCGGCAGCGCGCGCCACTATCCGGCCGCGGTCTCGGCGCGCTTCCCGCGCGGCTTGTCGGACAACGTCGTGCTGATCGGCCGGACCCGTGGCTGAACGCCGCCCGCCGCTGCCGGTGCGCCTGTTCGCCGCCGTCGTTCCGCGGCTGCCGATCGGACGCTACTGGGCGGTCAGCCAGCTGCGCCGCCTGCGGACCGCGCCCTTCCTGATGCCGCTGCCGCCGAGCCTCGGCGGCTTCGTCTACACCTGCGACCCGCGCGACTCGGTCGCGCGCGAGGTCTGCTACACGGGCGGGTACGAGCCGCAGGAGACCGCGCTCGCCGGGCGCATCCTCGGCACCGGCGATGTCTTTGTGGACGTCGGCGCGAACTGGGGCTACTTCTCGCTGGCCGCGGCGCACTGGGTCGGCCCCGGCGGGCGAGTGGTCGCGTTCGAGCCGGAGCCGCGGCTCTATCGTCTGCTCACCGCCAACCTCGAGGCCAACCGCCTGGTCACGGTGGTCGCCCACCAGGCCGCGGTCGCGGCCGGCAGCGGCCGGCTGGCCTTCGCGGCCTTCAGCGCCGAGGACGGGAACTGGGGCGTGTCGCGGGCGATCGCCGGCGGCGCGCCGTCGGATTTCGACTGCGACGCGGTCGCGCTCGATGCCGCGCTCGATGCCGACGGTGTCGCTGACGTGCAGCTCGTGAAGATCGACGTCGAAGGCGGCGAGGCCGGGGTGCTCGCCGGCATGGCCCGCGGCCTGGCGCGGGGGCGCTATCGCCACCTGCTGCTCGAGTGCCATCCGTCGCTGCTGGCGGCGCGCGGCGAGTCGGCGCGCGGCTGCATCGAGCCGCTGCTCGCGGCCGGGTACCGGGTCTGGCTCATCGACCATTCGCCCGCGGCACATCGCCGCGCCGCGGCCGGGACGGTGACGCCGGCCGGCCTGCTGCGCCCCTACGCGGCCGGCGCGGCGCTCGAGGCCTGGCCTCACGTCCTGGCGCTGGCGCCCGGCGTGCCGGAGCTGGCGTGATGCGCGTTGCCTTCATGAGCGTGTCCGACCAGTCCGGGGGATCCGAGGCAATGCTCCTGCAGATCGCCGCCGAGCTCGGGCGATCGCATCCTGACTGGGATCGCCAGCTGATTCTCCCGGGCCCCGGCCCGCTCGGCGCCGCGGCGCGCGACATCGGCATGGGCGTCACCGTGCTGCCGATGCCGGCGTCGCTGGCGCGGCTGGGAGAGTCGGGCCTCGGCCGGACGACGCGCGGCGGCGCGGCGGTGCGGCTGCTGCGCGCCGCGCTCGATCTGCCGGCCTTCGAGCGCCGGCTGCGGGGGGTGCTGTCGCGGCTGCGGCCCGACGTCGTGCACACCAACGGTTTCAAGGCGCACATCCTCGCGGCGCGGGTGCGCGGCGCCGCGCCGGGCCTCGTCTGGCACATGCACGAGTACATCGGCGGACGTCCGCTCACCACCCGGCTGCTGCGCCGCCACGCGGCGCGCTCTTCCGTCGTCGTCGCCAACTCCGAAAGCGTGGCCGCCGACGTGCGCGCGATCCTCGGCCCGCCGGCTGACGTGCGGGTCATCTACAACGCCGTCGACCTGACCCGGTTCGATCCCCTCGGCGCGGCCGCCGATCTCGACGCGCTGTCCGGGCTCGAGCCGGCCGCCGCCGGCACGGTACGGGTCGGCCTGGTCGCGACCTTCAGCCGCTGGAAGGGACACGACACCTTCTTCCGCGCCCTGGCCGCCCTGCCGCCCTCGGCGCGGGTGCGGGCGTATGTGGTCGGCGGCGCGCTCTACGACACCGCGGGCAGCCAGTACTCGCTCGAGGAGCTTCGCGGGCTGGCGGCGGCACACGGCGTCGCCGGCCGCGTCGGCTTCACCGGCTTCGTCGCCGACGCCGACCGCGTGATGCGGGCGCTCGACGTGGTCGTGCACGCGAGCACGACGCCGGAGCCGTTCGGTCTCGTCATCGCCGAAAGCATGGCGTGCGGCCGAGCGGTGATCACCAGCGCGGCGGGCGGCGCCGCGGAGCTGGTCCGGGACGGTCAGGATGCCTTGACCCACACCCCCGGCGACGCCGCCGGCCTGGCCGCCGCCATCCGCGCGCTGGCCGAGGATGCCCCGCTGCGGCGGCGCCTCGGGCAGGAAGCGCACCTGGTGGCGACGCGCCGCTTCGATGCCCGCCGGCTCGCGGCGCAGTTCGCCGACGTCTACGCCGCGGCGGCCGCCCCGCGGGGGCTCCAGAGATGAACAGCATGGCTTCCGCGGCGGCCCGCCTGCCTCCGGCCGCGGCCGCGCCGGCGGCGGCTCCGGCGGCGGTCCGCTGGGGTTTTCCCGAGCTCTTCGTCATCAGCCAGACGGCGCTGCCGGCGCTGCTCTACCTGCCCGGCAGCCAGGCGATCCGCCTGCCCATCAGGTTCTCGGCGTTCGGCATCAGCCTGGCGGCGTTCGTGTGGTGGCAGGTGCAGTCGCACGAGCGTCCGCCGGCGCACCGGACCTACCCCTGGGTGATCGCGGTCATGGGGCTGATGGCGATCATGCTCTCGAGCCCGTACACCGGCTCGTTCATGGGCGGGCTGGCGCACATGATGGTCTACTTCGCGGTGATCGCGCCGTTGTTCTGGGCGCCGGTGTTCGTCCGCACCCCGGAGCACCTGGCGCGGCTGCTCGGGATCCTGCTGATCTGCAGCGGCATCAACTCGATGGTCGGCGTGCTGCAGGTCTACGACCCCGCCCGCTTCATGCCGGCCGAGCTCTCGCGCGTCGTCACCGAAGGAGCGTTCGGCCTCGGCGCCGTCACCTACGACGGACCGAACGGCCGGATGATCATCCGGCCGCCGGGCCTGTTCGACACCCCCGGCGCGGTCGCCGGTCCGGGCATGTTCGCGGCGCTGCTGGGCGTCATCTTCGGGCTCAGTCCGATCGCCGCCTGGAAGCGCGCGGGGTCGTTTGCGTTTGCCGGGGCCGGCATTGCCGCCATCTACCTGAGCCAGGTGCGTATCAGTCTGGTGGTGACGCTGCTGATGTTCAGCATCTATGCGGTCACGCTGGTGATGCAGCGCCGCGCCGCCAAGGCCACGGCCTTCGCGCTGCTGGCCGGCGGCATTGTCGCCGCCAGCTTCGTCGGCGCCATCACGCTCGGCGGCTCGAGCATCCTGACCCGCTTCATGACGCTGTTTGCCGAGGATCCGCTGGCGGTCTACTACCGCGCCCGCGGCGTCCAGCTCGACATCACCTTCAGCCAGCTGCTCTTCGACTATCCGCTCGGCGCCGGGCTGGGGCGTTGGGGCATGGCGGCCGCCTATTTCGGCACGCCCGGGCTGCCGGGCATCTGGGCGGAGATCCAGATCACCGGCTGGATGATCGACGGCGGCATCCTGATGCTGGTGTTCTACCTCGGCGCGCTCCTCGCCACCGCGCGCAGCGAATACCGGCTGGCGCTGCAGACCCGCTACCCCCGCATCGCGGTCTGCGCCGGCGTCGTCTTCTCAGCGAACCTCGGCATCGCGGCAATGATTTTCAGCTTCACGCCCTTCGTCACGCAGATCGGGATTCAGTACTGGTTCCTGGCGGGAGCGCTCCACGGCGTCGCCTGCCATTACCGGCTGAACGAGGCATGACGGAGTGGCTGCTGATTGCCGGCGACTTCACGCCCCTCGGCGGCATGGACCGGGCGAACCATGCGCTGGCGCGGCACCTCGCCGGGCAGCGGCCGGCCTCGGTCCACCTCGTCGGTCATCGCATCTGGCCGGACCTGCTCGCCCCCCCGCAGGTCCAGGCGACCCGCGTCCCGCGTCCGCTCGGATCGCACCTGCTCGGCGTGCCGCTGCTGGCGTCGGCTGGCGCGCGCGCCGCGGCGCGGCTGCGGCCGGCGCATGTCGTGGCCAACGGCGGCAACGCCGACACCGGTGACGTCAACTGGGTGCATTACGTGCACGCGGCGCACTCCCCGCAGGCGCGCGGGCTGCGCCGCGGGCTGCAGATCCGCGCCGCCCACGCCCATTACCTGCGCCGCGAGCGCCGCTGCCTGGCACGCGCGCGGCTCGTCATCTGCAACAGCGAACGCACCGCCGCCGACGTCCGCGATCGCCTCGGCGTCGATCCGGTGAAGCTCCGCGTCGTCTACTACGGTTCCGATGCCGACAGCTTTGCCGCGATCACGAACGACCAGCGCGCGGCGCTGAAGCGCGAGCTGGGCTGGCCCGCCGATCGTCCCGTGGCGCTCTTCGTCGGCGCCCTCGGGGATCGGCGGAAAGGGTTCGACCGGCTGTTCGACGCGTGGGTGCGGCTCTGCGGCGAGCCCGGCTGGGACGTTGACCTGACGGTGACCGGGGAAGGGGCCGAGCTGCCGCGCTGGCGGCGGCTGGCGGCTGAGCTCGGCGTTGGCGACCGGCTCAGGTTTCTCGGCTTCCGCGCCGATATCGCCCGCGTGATGGGCGCCGCCGACGTTCTCGTGCACCCGGCGCGCTACGAGGCCTACGGCCTTGGCGTCCACGAAGCCATCTGCCGCGGCATTCCCGCCATCGTCTCCGCCTCGGCGGGGATCGCCGAGCTGTATCCGGCGTCGGCCGGCGACCTGCTGATCGACGACGTCGAGGACGTGGCGGAGATTGCCGATCGCCTGCGCCGCTGGCGGGCGGATCCCGCGTCGGCGGCGGCACGGCTGCAGCCGCTGTCGGAGCGGCTGCGGACGCGCAGCTGGGATCACATGGGCCAGGAGATCGTGCGGGTCGTGACGGCGTGACGACGATCGCCGCCGGCGGGTTCGCGGCGCTCGAGAGCTGCCAGATCTGCGGATCCCGGGCGCTCGCGCCGGTCCACGAGTTGATCTTCGATCTGGCGATCTACGAGACGCAGGATCCGGATCTCGCGGCCTACACCGGCGCCCGGCTCGAGCTGCTGCGGTGCGCGGGCTGCGGCTTCGCCCAGCCGGCGGCGCTGCCCCTCCTGCCGCGCTTCTTCGATCGCCTTTACGACCAGCGATGGTCCGAGGACTGGATTCGCAGCGAGTTCGAGGCCGGCTACAAGGACGCGATCTTTCGCGGCATCCTCGGCGCGCTCGAGACACGGCTGGCGCCCTCGCGGCGCCGGCTGCTGGACGTCGGGGCGCACGCCGGGCGGTTCATCGCCTTCGCGCAGGCGCGGGGATGGCGCGCCGAGGGGCTCGAGCTCAATCCGCAGACCGCCGCCTATGCCGCCGCCCGCACCGGCGCCGGCGTCCGTCAGCTCAACGTGCATCAGGTCGGCATCGACACCGCGGACTACGACGCCATCACCCTGACCGACGTGCTGGAACACGTGCCGGATCCGGTGGCCGTCCTGACCCGGACCGCCGCGCTGCTGGCGTCCGGCGGCTGGGTCGCGGTCAA
>JBDTOB010000139.1:0-6688 GCA_039933435.1 Acidobacteriota bacterium
CTCGGTGCGCGTCCGGACGCCGCGGGCCGTGGTCTGTTCACCCTCGGCGAGCAGGCGCTGCATCAGCCGGTGATCCGCCTCGAGGAGCTCGATGGCGTCCTTGTCGTCCGACGACCAGGGCAGGCTGCCGGTGACCGCAGCGACCGCCCCGGCGACGGCACCCTTGACAGTGGTGAGGACGGAGGACTGGCTGCTGCTGCCCTTCGGCAGCCGCCGCGCCACCGGCCGCTTGGCCGCCGGGCCCTTGGCCGCCGATCGCTTCGGGGCGGTCCGCTTCGGGGTGGCCCGCTTCTGGGTGCGGCGCTTCGCAACGCTCCGTTTGGCCGTCGTCCGCTTGGCCGTCGTCCGCTTCGCTGGTGACCGCTTCGCCGACGTCCGCTTCGCTGCCCCGGCCGCTGCCTTTTTCCGCGCTGCTCGCTTCGCCACGTAACCTCCTCTTGCTGTCCACGCGCCCCGCACAGGAGCGCACCCTCTCGCCTATGCAAGAGCGCCACCAGCCGTCGGCCGGCCTTTGCGCGGGTTCACGTGCGCGAACGCTGCGGTCGCACGGCGTGGAATGTATAATCCGGCCTCACCCCGACATCATCCGAGGGAAGGTGCGCGCCGCATGATCCGATTGACGCTGGGAGTCAGGCTTGCCCCGGCACTGCTGCTGGCCCTGGCCTGGCCGGCCCCGCCGGCGGCGGCGCAGGCCCCGGCAACCGGCCGCGCCATCTTCGAGGCCCGCTGCGCCCGCTGCCACGGCGGCGACGGCAACGGCGGCGAGATGGGCCCGGCCATCCGCGAGCGGCTCAGCACCCGCGACAACACGCAGCTGGCGACGCTGGTGCACGAAGGCCTCCCGATGAAAGGGATGCCGCCGAGCGATCTCTCCGCCGCGGAGACGGCGGATCTCGTGACCTTCCTTCGCACCATCGAGCGCCGCGTCGAGGAGGAACCGGTCGTCCGCCTGCAGCTCCGAACCACCACCGGCGCCGCCCTCGAAGGGCGGGTCATGGCCGAGGGGTTCAACGACCTCCAGCTCCTCACTGACGACCAGCGCGTTCACCTGCTGCGGCGGGAGGGAGATCTCGTCCGCGAGGTGACCTCCGATTCCGACTGGCCGACCTATAACGGCGCCCCCGGCGGCAATCGCTACACCCGGCTCACCCAGATCGACAAGGCCAGCGTCGCCCGTCTGGCGCCGCGCTGGATCTTCACCATCCCCGGCGCCGGGCAGTCCCAGACCACGCCCGAGGTCGTCGACGGCATCATGTACGTCTCCAACCCCAACGAGTGCTACGCGCTCGATGCCGGCAGCGGCCGCCGCATCTGGCAGTACCGCCGGCCGCGCACCGCCGGCGCGACCAGCGGCCACGCCAACCGCGGCGTCGCGGTCGCCGGCGACCGGGTCTTCATGGAAACCGATAACGCCCACCTGATCGCCCTCAACCGCTTCACCGGCGAACTGCTCTGGGATACCGAGCTTGCCGACTGGAAGAAGAACTACTCGGCGTCGTCGGCGCCGCTGACCGCGGGCAGCCTGGTGATCGGCGGGGTCACGGGCGGCGAACACGGCGCGAACGGCTTCGTCGCGGCGCTCGATCAGGACACCGGCAAGGAGGTCTGGCGCTTCTCGACCGTGCCGCAGCCCGGCCAGCCCGGCTCCGAGACCTGGAAAGGCAAGGACATCGAGCACGGCGGCGCGCCGACGTGGTTCACCGGCAGCTACGATCCCGAGCTCGATCTGGTCTATTGGCCGGTGGGGAACCCGAGCAAGGAATACAACGGCGACGATCGCCAGGGCGACAATCTCTACTCCGCCAGCCTCCTGGCGCTGGAGCGTCGCACCGGCAGGCTGCGCTGGCACTATCAGTTCACGCCGCACGATCTCTGGGACTGGGACGCGACTCAGACCTCGGTGCTGATCGACGCCGACTGGCAGGGCCGGCCCCGGCGCCTGCTGCTCCATGCCAGCCGCAACGGCTTCTTCTACGTTTTCGATCGCGCTGACGGCACGCTGCTGCTGGCCAAGCCGTTCGTCCGCAACCTTACCTGGGCGAGCGGCATCGGCGCCGACGGCCGTCCGATACGGCTGCCCAACCAGGATCCGAGCGTTGACGGCACCAAGGTGTGTCCATCGCAGGACGGCGCCACCAACTGGTTCTCCCCGTCCTACAACCCCGCCACCGGGCTCTATTACGTCCAGACCTTCGAGAAGTGCAGCATCTACACCAAGCGCAGCGACTCGGTGTGGGAGAGCGGCAAGTCGTATCTGGGGGGATCGCAGCGCACGGCGCCCGACCCGAAGCCGGCCCGGGTGCTGAAGGCCATCGACATCCGCACCGGGGCGATCCGCTGGGAGCTGCCGCAGCCGGGCCCGGGCAACTCGTGGGGCGGGACGCTCAGCACGGCGACCGGGCTGGTGATCTTCGGGGAAGAGGGGGGCGCCCTGATGGCAGCCGATGCCGCCACCGGCGCGCCGCTGTGGAGCTTTCCCACCAACCAGACGTGGAAGGCCTCGCCGATGACCTACTCTTTCGACGGACGGCAATACGTGGCGGTGGCGAGCGGACCGAACATCATCGCGTTCGCGTTGCGGGACTGAGGGGGAACGCGGTGCAGGTGAACGACACCACGATGGCGGCGGACACGCCCGGTCAGTTCGTGCCGGTCTTCGCCCGCCGCTCGCTGATCATTCTGGTCGGGCTGCTGCTGGCCCAGACGACGATCAATTTCATCGATCGCCAGGTCGTGTCCGTGCTGGCGCCGACGCTGCGGGCCGAGTTCCACCTGAGCAACGGCCAGTACGCGATGATCCTCAATGCCTTCATGGCGACGTATGCCGTCAGCTACGCCTTCGCCGGCTGGGTGCTCGACCGCCTCGGGGTCGGCCGCGGCCTGACGCTGGCGGTGAGCTGGTGGTCGTTTGCCGGCATGTCCACGGCGCTGGCCACTGGGCCGCTCAGCCTCGGCGTCCTCCGCGGCGCGCTGGCCATCGGCGAAGGCGGCGGCTGGCCGGCGTTCGCCAAAGCCGTCGCCACCTGGGTGCCGCCCCATGCCCGGACGCTGGCGATCGGCATCTGCAACAGCGGCTCGAGCATGGGTGCGATGATCGCGCCGCCGCTCGTCGCCTTCGTCACCATCCGCTGGGGCTGGCGCGCCGCCTTCATCGTCACCGGCTTCCTCGGCTTCATCTGGGTCGCGGCGTTCCAGCTGTTCCGCTACCTCCATCCCGAGATGGAAGTGGCGGAGCGCGCCGCCAAGGTCGCCGGCGATCAGCTGCGGTGGGTGGACCTGATGAAGTACCGGCAGACCTGGGCGCCGTTCGTGTGCCGCTTCCTTGCCGATCCGCTCTGGTACTTCTATGTGTTCTGGATTCCGGAGTTCCTGACCCGCGAGCGGGGCCTGAACCTGGCGGCGATTGGCGCCGTGGCCTGGATTCCGTTTCTCGTCGCCGACCTCTCCAACTTCGCGGGCGGCTACCTGTCGCTGCGGCTGCAGCGCTCCGGCTGGAGCGCCAACCGCACCCGCAAGACGATGATGGTGATTGCCACCGTGATGTCGCCGATCGGCATCCTGGCGGTGTTCGCGCACTCGCTGTTCTGGACGATCAGCTTGATCTGCATCGCCATCTTCTTCTGGATGTGGTGGTCGATTGCCGTCCACAGCCTGCCGGGCGACTACTTCCCGCCGCGCGCCGTCGGGTCGGTCTTCGGCATAGCCGGCACCGGCTCCACGGTGGGGTCGGTCATCAGCACCTGGGCGGTCGGCCGGACGCTCGACGTCACCCACAGCTACGCGCCGGTGTTCATCGGCATCGGCCTGCTGATGCCGATTGCCCTCGTCGCCGGCTTTGCGCTGATGAAACGGGTCGAGCCGGTGCAGGGGCTGGCCTGACTCGGCTAGCGCAGGAAGTGTCCCATCGGCTCGCCGGCGTAGCCGGTCATCTCCAGATAGCCGCGGCCCTTGACGCCGCGGCCGCGGACGTCGATGGCTCCCTCCCAGTAGGTGACGCCCGAGCCCTGCGCGGCGCGTAGTTCCTGATCGTCAACGGCGGCCTCCACCTCGAGCTCCAGCGCGGCGCCCGGGAGATTGACCGTCCAGGCCACCGGATAGCGCGCGCTACTGGCCGGCGAGGTCCAGGTTCGCCCCGGGTCCAGACGAAAGCCGCTGGCCAGCGTGATCGGCACCGCGGTGCCGTCCCGTTCGACGAGGGTCCCGCTCGATCGCGGATCGATCGAGCCGTCCTTGCGGCGCAGCTGAAAGATCATCAAGTCCCGGCCGTCCTCCAGTTGAATCGAAAACCAGTCCCAGCCCACCTGGTCCGGCTCGAGGAAGCTGGTCCCGAACTCATGATCCATCCAGCTTTGCCCGGTCACGGCAAAGGCGCGGCCGGCCACGGTGATCGTCCCGGTGGTCGGCATCCGGGTCAGCGAGTAGTAGTGCGAGGCGTTGGCGGGGGAGGCCCCCTTGCGGCTGTAGCCGTGGTCGCCGTGCAGCACCGCCGGGCGGCCCTCGCCGAGCGAGAGGTCGAGCCCGAAGGCATCGCTCCGCGCGGCGAGATGATGGACGCCGCCGCTGTTCCGCGCCGCGGACCAGTCCTCGTTCCAGACGCGGTACCCGGTGGCGGAGGCCCCGGCCCAGCCCGGCCCGGCCCGGTTCATCCGCTCGGTGAACCGGTAGGTGCGGCCGGTGACGTCGGTCAGCGCCAGGTGGGTCATGTAGAGGTCGCGCACCGCCCATCGCGACGGGTTCGCCGGCGCCGGGTCAACGCCAATCCGGAAGAAGGTCAGCTGATACCCGAACCGCTGGCCGCCGGCGGCATCGAGGTTGCCGGTGTAGTACCACCATTCGAGCTTGTAGTCGGGATGGTTGGCGTGGTCGGCCGGCAGCACCACGGCGCGGTCCGGCGACGCTTCCTTCCACGGCCCCCGTCCCTGGGCCGTCAGCACCCCGCCCGCGACCAGCGCCAGCAACCCGCAGACGCGCACGCTCCGGCTCCACGGCAGTGCCATCCGCACATTGTACCGGCAGGCCGCCGCCGGCTGCGGTAAACTCCGGCGTTGCCGTGGTCATCACGCGGCCCGGAGGGATCATGAAGCAGCGCACTCGCCGTTCATTCCTGCAGCAGGCGGCCGCCGGCGTCGCCGGCGCCGCGATCGTCCCGGCGGCCGCGTCACGCGCGGTCGCCGCGGCGTCCCAGGACCGCGTCGTCGGCGCCAACCGCCGGGTCCGCGTCGGACTGATTGGCTGCGGCGGCCAGGGCACGGGGGATCTCCGCGCCATGCTGCGGCTCGGCGCGCAGTGCGTCGCGCTCTGCGACGTCGACGACGGCCAGGCGGCGAAGGCGAAGGATCGCATCTCCAAGGAGTTCAACCAGGCCCCCGATTTCTCGACGCGCGACTTCCGGCGGCTGCTCGAGCGCCCCGATCTCGACGCCGTCATCGTCGGCACCCCCGATCACTGGCACGCCCTGACGATGGTGGCGGCGGTCGAGGCGGGCAAGGACGTCTACGTCGAGAAGCCGCTCTCGCTCAGCATCGGCGAGGGGCGGGTGATGGTCAACGCCGCGCGCCGCGCCAACCGCGTCGTCCAGATGGGCACGCAGCAGCGGAGCGCGCCGCACTATCAGGAAGCGGTCGAGTACGTGAAGAGCGGCCAGCTCGGCAAGATCCGGCTGGTGAAGACGTGGGCCTATCAGGACTGGATGGGCAACATCGCGCCGCTGCCCGACAGCGCCCCGCCGGCGTCAGTGGACTACGACATGTGGCTCGGCCCGGCGCCGAAGCGCCCCTTCAACCAGAATCGGTTCCACTTCAACTTTCGCTGGTATTACGATTACTCCGGCGGGCTGATGACCGACTGGGGCGCGCACATGATCGACATCGCCAACTGGGGCATGGGGGTCACGGCGCCGACGGCGGCGGCGTCGATGGGAGGCAAGTTCGGATTCCCGGAGGATGCCGAGGAAACGCCCGACACCCAGCAGGCGATCTGGGAGTGCGACGGCTTCACGATGCTGTGGGAGCACGCCACCGCGATCGGCCTCGGCCCCTACGCGCGCGACCACGGCGTCGCCTTCCACGGCAACAACGGCGTCCTGGTGGTCGATCGTGGCGGCTGGGAAGTGCTGCCCGAGACCGAGACGAAAAACGGCAAGAAGGTCTACCGTGCCGGCGGCCAGCCGCGCCGCGGCGCCAGCGGCGACATGCACCTCGAGCACGTGCGCAACTTCCTCGACTGCATGGACACTCGCAAGCGTCCCCGCTCCGACGTCGAGATCGGGCACAACTCGATGATCGCCTGCCACCTCGGCAACATCGCCTTCCGCACCGGCCGCCGTGTCCAGTGGGACGTCGCCGGCGAGCGCATTGTCGGAGACGCCGAGGCGCAGAAACTGGTCACCCGGCCGTATCGCGCCCCCTGGGCGCTGCCGCGCCCGGCCTCGTCCTGAGCGGCGCGATTGGCGCTGTCTGCCACCCGCCTGCCGCCGTCGCAGGCGGGGCTGCCTGACCTCAGGCTTCGTCGCGCGCGCCGTAGGCGCCGAGGCTCCGCGCCCGGCGCGCGGGATAGAGCCCCGCGACCCCGGTCGCAATTACCATCAGCACCGAAGCCTGCAGCAGAAAGCCGGCCGGCAGGTGGAACTGGATCGTCCAGCCGAAGCTCTGCACGTTGATCACGTAGATCAGCACCATCGAGAGCAGCA
>JBDTOB010000140.1:0-6678 GCA_039933435.1 Acidobacteriota bacterium
GGCAGATCGCGTACATCTCGGCATTGGGGTGGTGCTGATAGATCGGAATGAACTCGGCGCCGAAGCCGAGACCAATGATGGCGACACGGATTTTTCTGTCAGCGGCCATTGCGGATACCTCGGGACAGCTGGCGGGCGGGCGATTGGGAAAGGCGCGCCGGTCGCCCCTGGCAGCCAGCGGGTTGTAGCATGCGCCCGCCAAACCCGTCAATCCGAGCCTTTCATCGCCGGCGCTGACACGGCGTCGCGCGCCCGGGGCGACCCGCTGTATCATCCTCGGTGAACCTCTCAGAGAAGGCGGCTCACCTATGACCATCCGGATCTCCCGCGTCAGTGTGGCGGCGCTCGGCCTCATCGCGTTCGTCCTCGGGACGGAGCGGTCTCCCGTTGCGCAGGCGCCAGCGCCGGCGCCTGCCGCCAGGGCGGCCCAGGTACCGCAGACCGGACGTCCGGTTCGCATCCTCTTCCTCGGCCAGGACGAAAATCAGCCGCACAACCCGGCCAGGATGTTTCCCTTGCTTGCCGCGTCGATGGCGCGGCGCGGCATCCAGCTCACCTACGCGGCCACGCCCGCCGAGGCGCTGACGTCCGGCCGGCTCGGCTACTACGACGCGGTGATGATTTACGGCGATCAGGAGACGCTCGCCCCCGCCGAGGAGCAGGCCCTGGTCCAGTTCGTCGAGAGCGGCCGCGGCCTGATCGCGCTGCACTCGGCGGCGACGGAATTCCCAGGGTCGAGCAACTACGCGGCGCTCATCGGCGGGCACCTCCAGACCCACGGCACCGGCGAGTTCACCGCCGACATCACCCAGCCGGGGCACCCGGTGATGCGCGGCGTCGAGCCCTTCCAGACCTTCGACGACACCTTCGTCCACGCCGGGCCGGGAGCCGAGGGGCGCACCGTGCTGATGGAGCGGGCCGATGCCACCGGCCGCGAGCCCTGGACCTGGGTCCGCACGCAGGGCAAGGGGCGCGTCTTCTACACCGCCTACGGGCACGACGAGCGCACTTGGACGAAGCCGGCGTTCCAGACGCTGGTCACCAACGCGGTGCTCTGGGCCGTGGACGACGCCGCCCGGCGCGGATGGCAGACGCTGGAGATGCCGGGCATCACCTACCTCGACGGCTTCAACGTCCCCAATTACGAGAACCGCGATCCGGCGCCGAAGTTCCAGCTGCCGTTCGCCCCGGACGACGCGCAGCGCTTCATGCAGGTGCCGGCCGAGTTCGAAGTCCGGCTCTTCGCCAGCGAGCCCGACATCGTCAAGCCGGTGACGATGGCGTTCGACGAGCGCGGGCGGCTGTGGGTCGTCGAGGCGCTCGACTATCCCAATGAAGTGCTCGACGGCAACCCCGGTGATGACCGGATCAAGATCCTCGAGGATACCGACGGCGACGGCCGCGCCGACAAGTTCACCGTGTTCGCCGACCACCTCAACATCCCGACCAGCATCGTCTTCGCCAACGGCGGGGTGATCGTCGGCGGGGCGCCGAACTTTCTCTTTCTGAAGGACACCAACGGCGACGACAAGGCGGATGTCCGCCAGATTCTCAGCAGCGGATGGGGGCTGCGCGATTCACATGCGGGGCCGTCCAACCTGCAGTACGCCCCCGACAATCACATCTGGGGCGTGGTCGGCTACTCCGGCTTCAACGGGACGATGAACGGCAAGCCGCTGCAGTTCACGCAGGGGCCCTATCGCTTCAAGCCGGACGGCAGTGAGTTCGAATACCTGACCACCTCGACCAACAACACCTGGGGGCTGGGATTCTCGGAGACCTTCGACGTGTTTGGATCGACCGCCAACAACGACCAGACGTGGTACATGGCGATTCCCAACCGCTACTTCGCCGACGTCAAGGGGCTGCCGGGGAGCGCCGGCGGGCGCGGCGGTCCGGCGGGCGGGCCTGGCTACCAGAGCGCCGCGGCGTTCTACTCGGTCCATCCGACGACCCCCTACATCCGCCAGGTGGACGTGTGGGGCGGATACACCGCCGCCGCCGGGCACTATCTCTACACGGCGCGGGCGTTTCCAAAGGAGTACTGGAACCGCATCGCTTTCATCAACGAGCCGACCGCCCACCTCACCGGGCAGGCAATCCTCGAGGCGGACGGCGCCGGGTTCGTCTCGCGCGACGGCTGGAACCTGATCTCGAGTGCCGAGGAGTGGTTCGCGCCGGTGGCCTCGATGGTCGGGCCCGACGGCGCCGTGTGGGTGGCGGATTGGTACAACTTCATCGCCCAGCACAACCCCACGCCGACGGGATTCAGCACCGGCAAGGGCGCGGCCTACGAAACCTCGATGCGCGACCACCAGCGCGGCCGCATCTACCGCATCGTCTACAAGGGGGCGCCGCCGGCGAAGAAGCGGTCGCTGTCGAAAGCCAATCCCGCCGGCCTGATCGAGGCGCTGGCCGCCGACAACATGTTCTGGCGGCTGCAGGCGCAGCGGCTGCTGGTCGAGCGCGGGCAGAAGGATGTTGTCCCGCAGCTCGTGTCGCTGGTGCGCAACCCGGCGGTTGACAGCGTCGGCATCAACGGCGGCGCGTTTCACGCGCTGTGGACGCTGCAGGGGCTCGGGGTGCTGGATGCGGCCTCCGGCGACGCGTATGCCGCCGCGGTGGGGGCGTTGAAACATCCGGCTGCCGGGGTGCGGAAGGCGGCCGCGATGGTGCTGCCGCGGACGACGGCGGCCGGCGACGCGATTCTCGCGGCCGGACTGCTCGAGGATCCCGATCTGCACACCCGGCTCGCGGCGGTGCTGGCGCTGACCGACATGCCGGCGTCGCCCGCCATCGGGCAGGCGCTCTACGCGGCGAGCCAGGTGGCGCCCAACTACAGCGACAAGTGGCTGAGTCGCGCCTTCTACATCGCGGCGACCCGCCAGGCGAAGAGCTTCGTGGCGGCATATCACGCCGACAGCAACGCGCTGCCCTACGCGGCGCTGCCGGTGGCGCTGCGGCTCGGCGCCATCAAGCCGGACTGGCGACGTCCCGCTGCAGCGGAGCAGACCGCCGAGTGGAAGGACATGCAGGCGCCGGGCAACTGGGAGTCGCGCGGGCTGCCGGATTTCGACGGCGTGGTGTGGTTCACGAAGTCGCTGGACTGGACGGGAACCGCGCCCGCGTCGCTGACCCTCGGCGTGGTGCGCAACATCGCCGAGGTGTGGGTGAACGGTGTGTCGGTGGCGGCGGCGCCCTTCGTGCCCCCCGCCAATCCGCAGGCGGCCGGCGCGGCGCGCGGCAATTTCGCACCGGTCTACGAGCTCCCGGCGGGAACGCTGCAGCCGGGCGCCAACACCATCACCGTCCGCATCCAGAACAACCGCAACGAGGGAGGCTTCGTGGGAGGAGCCGACTCGATGTACCTCGAGTCGGGGGGCAGCAAAACCCCGCTCGCCGGGACCTGGAAGTACCGGATCGAGCGCCAGACCAATGCCGGCGCGCTCTACGCGCGCCCGGGCGAGCTCGCGGCGCACGTGGCGCTGACCGCCGAAGGCGGCGAGGCCGCGGCGGCGCTGCCGCCCCCCGCGGCGCAGGCGCCGGACGTGGTCCTTCGCCTCGCGGTCATTCCCGGACAGATGAAGTTCGACAAGACCGAGTTCACGGTCGCGCCCGGGCAACTGGTCGAGGTCGTCTACACCAACCCGGATCTGCTGCAGCACAACTTCGTGCTCGGTCAGGCGGGCTCGCTCGCGCAGATCGGTCAGGCCAGCGACCGGCTGGCGTCGTCACCCACCGGGCTCGCCCAGCAGTACGTGCCGGATGTGCCGCAGGTGCTGTTCTCGACGAAGCTGCTCGAGCCCGGCCAGACCGTGACGTTCCAGTTCCGGGCGCCCGGCACCGCCGGGCAGTACCCGTACGTCTGCACCTTCCCGTCACACTGGCAGATGATGAACGGCATCCTCAACGTCGTCGCCCCCGCGGGCCGCGGCGGGCGCCAGGGCGGAGACTGACTCGCAGCCTCAGGGGCTGTCCGCCGGGCGAGAGCGGGCCGGCCGCCTGATCGCGCGGACACCCTCGCGGCGGACTAGACTGGATCCGTGAGCGGTCATCGGCTGCGTCGGGATTTCGCGCGCCTTGCTGTCGCCGCGACGCTGTTCGTCCATGCTCCCTCAGGGCGGACGCAGGAACCGGGCGCGGCAGCTGCTGCGGAGTCTGCCGCCGCTCAGGACGCCGACGCCAGCCTCCGGATCGACGCGATGGTGACAGACCGGCGCGGCCAGCCGATCACCAACCTCCGGCCGTCCGACTTCCAGTTGTTCGAAAATGGCGCCGCCCGGGCGACCTCCGTCGAATTCCGGGGCAGCTCCGGTCCTGGAGAGTCTCGGCCCCGGGTGTTTGCCTTCCTGGTGGACGAATTCCACATCCCTCCCGGCGAGGCGACGGACCGCGTCCGCGCCGCGCTGTCGCGCTTCGTCGACGTGCACCTGCGTCCCCAGGACCTCGCGCTCGTCAGCCGGCCGCTCGACGATCCCGCGGCCATGCGCTTCACCGGCGATGCGGCGGCGCTTCGGGCCGCGATCGCGAACGTCTCCGGACGTCAGGGGGACCTGACGCCCCGTGGCGACTTCGAGGCGCAGTACATCGGGCGTGCGCCGGCTGCGGTGGCGGCCGCGCGCCGGCAGATCGTCAGCGCCGCGCTGCGCAACCTGACGCTCCGGCTCGGCGATCTCCACGCCGATCGGCCGATCCTGATCGTCGTCGGCGACGGCACTCTCCCGGGCACGCCGGGAGGCCGTTTGGAGGTGCAGGGGCTGGTTCGCGCCGCCAGCCGGTTCCACCTGGCCGTGTATGCATTCGGCCTCGGCGATCGGCCGCCGGCCGCGGCGCCGCCGGTCGCCGCGCCGGAGGCCGGGACGCTCGGCTGGCTTGCCGAACAGACCGGCGGGCGGTCGTTCACCAGCGCCACGGATCTGAGCGACGGACTGGAGCGGCTGGCGCGCGACGCCGGCGACTACTACGCGGTGACCACCGCAGCCCCGCCGGCCGACGGCCGGTTCCACGCGCTCGAACTGCGAACCACCCGCCGCGACCTCGTGATCCGCGCCAGGCCCGGCTACTGGGCCCCGTTCGAGCCGCCGCGCCGCGCCGCCGCTGCGATGAAGCCAATAGTCGGTCGCGCCGTGCATCGCAGTCCACTGATCGACACCGCGGTCACGCTGACGCCTGATGCGTCAGGGCGCACGGTCATGGTCATCGCCTGGGAGTCGCGGCCCGGAATTCGGGTGCGGCCGGTGCTGGCGATGGTCCGCGCTCGAACCGCCGCAGGGGCCGACTTGTTCAGCGGCCGCCTGGCCCCGATCCGGGCTTCCGGCAGCACCGCTGCCGACAGCGCGCGCTTCGACGTCCCGGCGGGCCGGGTCGAGATCGACCTGGACGTCCTCGACGAAGGCGGCAAGCTCCTCGATCGCGACACCCGCGATATCGACGTGCCGGACTTTGCGGCGGAGCCGAGCGCCCGTGCGCGGCTGTTTCCACAGCTGATCCGGGCCCGGACTCTCCGCGACTTCGATGCGATCCGCGACAATCCGGACGCGGCCCCTTCGGCGTCCCGCGCCTTCCTGCGCGGCGATCGCCTGCTGATCCGCGTGCCGGTGTTCGACTCGAGGGGGGCCGCCGTGGAAGTGTCCGCGAGCGTGCTCAACGGACGCGGGGAGTTGATGCGGAATCTGGAAGAGATGCCCGGCGCCGGCGCGGCGCAGTTCGGGCTGCCGCTCTCGTGGCTCGGCCCCGGGTCCTACCTGCTGCAGATTGTCGGGCGGACCGCGGCCGGCGCCACCACCGAGCGCCAGGGGTTCACCGTCCGCTGGTAATCGCCGCCAGGCGTCAGCTCCGCACGTCGCGAAGCCGTTCGGCCGCTCGCGCCAGCGTCTCGTCCTTCTTGGCGAAGCAGAAGCGCAGCGCCGCCGGTGCGGCCGACGCGTGCAGGAAGGGAGAGGTCGGAATCGACGCCACCCCGTGCTCCCGCGTCAGCCGCACAGCAAAATCGGCATCGGGCTCGTCGGTGATCGCCGAGTAGTCCATCAGCTGGAAGTAGCTGCCGCGGCTCGGTAGCGGCCGGAACCGCGATCCGTCCATCAGCTCGAGGAACAGGTCCCGCTTGCGCTGGAAGAACGGCCCGAGCGCCGCCAGCCGCGCCCGGTCGGCCAGGAACTCCGCGAAGGCATACTGCACCGGCGTGTGGGTCGAGAAGGTGACGAACTGATGCACGCGGCGGAACTCCGCGGTCAGCGCCGCGGGCGCCGCCGCATAGCCGACCTTCCATCCGGTCACGTGGAACGTCTTGCCGAAGGAACCAATCACGAAGCTGCGCGCCGCGAGCTCCGGATGCCGGGACAGGCTCTCGTGCCTGAGCCCGTCGAAGATGATGTGCTCGTAGACCTCGTCGCTGATGATCAGAATGCCGGTACCGGAGACGATGGCGGCGAGAGCGTCGAGGTCGGCGGCGCCGAGCACGGTGCCGGCGGGATTGTGCGGCGAGTTGACGAAGATCAGGCGGGTGCGCGGCGTCACCGCCGCGGCGACGGCGGCCCAGTCCACGGCGTACGACGGCCAGGTCAGGGGCACGAACACCGGCACGCCGCCGTTCAGCCGGATGGCGGGCACGTACGAGTCGTAGCAGGGCTCGAGCACGATGGCCTCGTCGCCCGGGTGCAGCACCGCCGCGGCGGCGGC
>JBDTOB010000141.1:0-6664 GCA_039933435.1 Acidobacteriota bacterium
CTCATCACCCAGCTCCGCGTCGTCCCCTTCATCGTCACCCTGGGGACGATGCTGGTGATCCGGGGAGCGGCCAAGGGCCTGGCGGAGGAGCGGCGCATCGAGGCGCCGGTGTCGTGGCTGAACGATCTGCTGCGGGTGCCGCGCGGCGCCGGGCTGCTGCCGTGGGGGATCTGGGGGGTGATCGCTTTGGCGCTACTCGTCGGCGGGGTGCTGCGCTACACGCGGTTCGGCCGGCACGTCTTCGCCATCGGGTCGAACGAGCGCATGGCCCGGCTCTGCGGGGTCGCCATCAGCAGGACCAAGGTGTTCGTCTACATGCTGGGGGCGGCGTTTGCCGGCGTCGCCGGGGTGCTGCAGTTCTCGAAGCTGTCGGTCGGCGACCCGACGGTGGCGATCGGCCTCGAGCTCGACGTCATCGCCGCGGTCATCATCGGCGGCGGCAGCCTGCTCGGCGGCCGCGGCACGGTGCTCGGGACGCTGATCGGCGCGGCGATCATGACCATCATCCAGATCGGCTGTTCGCAGAAGGGGCTGGCGAACTGGGTGCAGCAGATCGTCACCGGCGGCATCATCGTCGCCGCGGTGGCGCTCGACCACATGCGCTCGGGCGGCCACACGCGGGAAGCGCGATGAAGATCACCGACCTGGAGATTCTCGACCTTCGCTTCCCGACCTCGCGAACCAACGCCGGCACCGACGCGATGCACCCGGACCCCGATTATTCGGCGGCCTACGTGGTGCTCAGAACGGACGCGGATCTCGAGGGGCACGGCTTCACCTTCACGATCGGGCGGGGCAACGAGATCTGCGTCGAGGCGATCCGCGCCTTCCGCCCGCTGGTCGTCGGCCGCAGCCTGGAGGAGATCGCCGCGGAACCGGCGGCGTTCTGGCGCGCGCTGGCCTCGGACTCACAGCTGCGCTGGCTGGGCCCGGAGAAGGGCGTCATCCACATCTCGATGGCCGCGATCGTCAATGCGGTGTGGGACCTGCAGGCGAAGCGCGCCCGCAAGCCGCTGTGGAAGCTGCTGGCGGACATGACGCCGCGGGAGATCGCCGGCTGCATCGACTTCCGCTACATCACCGACGCGCTGACCGCAGACGAGGCGATTGACATGCTCGAGCGGCAGGCGCCGACCAGAGCCGACCGCGAGCGCATCCTGCGGCGCGACGGGTTTCCCGCCTACACCACCTCGGCCGGCTGGATGGGTTACTCGGACGACTACATCCGGCAGTTGTGCCGCGAGGCGCTGGCCGACGGCTGGACGCACTTCAAGGTCAAGGTCGGGGCGGCGCCGGAGGATGATGCGCGGCGGCTGGCGCTGGTGCGCGAGGAAATCGGCCCGTCGAGCCGGCTGATGATCGACGCCAACCAGAGCTGGGACGTCGGCGAGGCGATCGAACGGGTCCGCGCGCTGTCGCGGTTCGATCTCTGGTGGATCGAGGAGCCCACCAGTCCGGACGACGTGCTCGGGCATGCGGCGATTGCCAGCGGCGTGCACCCGGTGGGCGTCGCCACCGGCGAACACTGCCAGAACCGCATCATCTTCAAGCAGCTGCTTCAGGCACGGGCGATTTCGTTCTGCCAAATCGACAGCTGCCGGCTGGGGGGCGTCAACGAGAATCTGGCGGTGATCCTGCTGGCGGCGAAGTTCGGGGTCCCGCTCTGCCCGCACGCCGGCGGCGTCGGCCTCTGCGAGCTGGTACAGCACCTCTCGATGTTCGACTACGTCGCCGTCGCGGGGCGGATGGACGACCGCGTCACCGAGTTCGTCGATCACCTGCACGAGCACTTCGTCGACCCCGTGGTGATGCGCCGCGGCCGCTACCTGCCGCCGTCCGCCCCAGGCTACAGCAGCGAGATCAAGGCGGCCTCCCGCGCCGAGTATCGCTATCCGGACGGGCCGGCGTGGTCCGGGCGGTGACCCGGCCCGCTGTCCGCGGCGAAGTGGGATAATCGGCGCTTGGCCCTGACCGCGACCATCTACAACCTCGACATCGATCTGGCGGACTCCGACCGCGCGGTCTACGAGACCCTGGCGTTGCGCATCGCCAGGCATCCTTCGGAGTCCCCTGAATACCTCGTCGCCCGGGTGCTGGCCTATGCCATCGAGTTCACCGAAGGCATCGAGTTCTCGCGCGGCATCTGCGATCCGGACGATCCGGCAATTGCGGTACGCGACCTGACGGGCGCGCTCACGGCCTGGATCGACATCGGCTCACCGGACGCCGCCCGCCTGCACAAGGCCTCCAAGCTGGCGCCGCGCGTCGCCGTCTACACCCACAAGGACGTCGGCCAGGTGGCGCGCAATCTCGCGGGCGAACGGATTCACCGCGCCGAGGCGCTCGAGCTCTATGCCATCGATCGGCCGCTGATTGCCGCGATGGCGGCGCGGCTGGAGCGCCGCATGGCGTTCAGCCTGTCGATCAACGAGCGCGAGCTCTATCTGTCGATTGGCGCCGACACCATTGCGGGCGCGGTGGTGCGCCATGCCCTCGCCTGAGACGACGAATCACCGCAGGCCATGAACCCGCTGCGACAGGCATTCGGCGACATCGACATCTACCTCTTCGACCAGCTGCTGCGCGGACGGATCACGCCCGGCATGCGCATCCTCGACGCCGGCTGCGGCGGCGGGCGCAACCTCGTCTACTTCCTGCGCCAGGGATTCGACGTCTACGCGTGCGATCGCGATCGCGGCGCAGTCGAGACGGTGAAGGGGATGGCGTCGCAGCTGGCGCCGGCGCTGCCGGCAGATCACTTCCGGGTCGAGTCGATCGAGGCGATGAGCTTCCCCGACGCCGTCGCGGACGTGCTGATTGCCAGCGCCGTGCTGCATTTCGCCGAGGACAAGGCGCAGTTCGAGGCGATGGTCGCGGCGATGTGGCGGGTGCTGGCGCCGGGGGGCATGCTCTTCACCCGCCTGGCATCATCCATCGGCATCGCCGACCGCGTGCAGCGGACCAGCGGCGGCCGCTTTCGCATGCCGGACGGCAGCGAGCGGTATCTGGTCGATGAAGCGGCGCTCCTGGAGCTCACCGCCCGGCTCGGCGGCGTGTTCCTCGATCCGATCAAGACCACCGTCGTCCAGGACCAGCGGGCGATGACCACCTGGCTGTTGGGTAAGACGACCGGCGCCTGATCGCCTGGTGGACGCAGCTCGCGGACTCCTCCGTGTCGATCTGTGGAGGCGATGCTGGTCCGCGGCTCGTCAGGCGTTTGGACGATCGGGCGGTTGCTGCGCCGGCAGCCGGACGATGAACGTCGACCCCGCGCCCGCACCGGCGCTGGCGGCCTCCACCGTGCCGCCGTGGGCCTGCACCAGCGCCGAGACGATCGCCAGGCCGAGGCCGAGCCCGCCCTCGCCGCTGGTGCTCGAGTGGCCCTGACGGAACGGCTCGAAGACGCTGGGCAGGAGCGCCGGATCGATGCCGGCTCCGGTGTCGGAGACCCGCAGCTCGATCCCCTCGGCAGTGCGGCGGGTGGAAATCGTGATGCGGCCGTAGTTCGGCGTGAACTTGATGGCATTGGCCAGCAGGTTCGAGACCACCTGCTGCAGCCGGCTGGCATCGCCAGGGATCGCCGGCAGATTTCCTTCGCCATCATTGTCGAGGTGCAGTGATTTCGCGCTCGCGGCGGTGCGATGGGTGTCGATCGCCGCGTGCACCACTGTCTCGACGTCCACCAGGCCGTTCTGAAGCGTGAGCTTGCCGGTCACCGTGCGCGACATGTCGAGGAGATCGTCCACAAGGCGCGCCTGCAGCATCGCGTTGCGCTCGATCGCCGGCAGCGCGCGGGCGAGCAGCTCCGGGGTCGCGGTGGTGGCCTGGAGCATCCGCGCCCACCCGATGATCGGCCCCAGCGGCGTGCGCAGCTCGTGCGAGACGACAGCGAGCAGATGATCCTTGGTGCGGTTGGCTTCCTCCGCCGCATGGCGGGCGTCCTGCTCGCGCTGCAGCGCGACCAGCAGCCGCGCTTCGGTTCGACTGAGCGCCTCCCCGGCAGCAAACTCCTCGATGAAGTGGCCGAGCTGCCCCGCGAGCGCCTCGAGCAGGGCGATCAGCTGCGGATCCTCGGTTTCCCGTGTGGCGGCAAACGCTTCGATGACCCCGGCGACGCGGTTGCGCACGTGCACCGGGATGCCGACCGCCGACGCGAACCCGGCCTCCGCCAGGCGATGGATCCGGGTCAGGTAGGCCGCCTGGCGGATGTCCTCGATCCACAGCGGCGCCCCTCGCTGCCAGACGCCGCCCGGAAGGCCTTCGCCGGGGCCGAAGGTGGTGGTCGCCCGGCAGGCGCTGCCGTCGATGTCCGGATCAACCCAGGACGACGTCAGCTCGATTGAGGTCGGGCCGGTCACCCGCCAGAACTGGACCACGCTCCACTTCAGTTGTTCACCGATTGCCCGAAGCATGCCGGCGGTGGCGTCGACCGCGGTGGCGCTCTGCGCCATCGCCTGGCTGGCGGCGGCGCTGGCCCGCAGGCGGCGCTCCCTGCGCTGCTGCTCCTCGATTGGCCGCAGATGACCGACGAAGAGCGGCGGCCCGACGTGGTGCAGGCGGGCGATGGCGAGCTCGATCGAGATCCGGTGGCCGTCGGCATGCAGTGCCGGCACCTCGACGCGGCTGCCGAGGATGTTGGAGGCGCCGGTCTGGAGATAGCGCGCCAGGCCGCGCTCGTGCGCCTCGCGCAGCTCCGGCGGGACGAAGACCTCGGCGAGCCGCCGGCCGACGATCGACGCGCGCTGGTGGCCAAAGGTCTCTTCGGTGATGCGATTGACGTCGACGATCAGGCCGGCGCCGTCCATCACGATCACGCAATCGAGAGACGACTCCAGCAGCGCCGCCCGCCAGGCGTCGTTGCGCGGATCGCCGTCCGCGGCAGTCTCGCGGGGCTCGGGCATGCGTCCCTCAGCTGCCTCCGGAGCAAGGCCGCCGGGCCGCCGGGCACAGGCATTGGCGCGGGTTAGACGTTGAGCTGACCATGGCCGACCATGATGGCACGGCCGCCGATGCGCACGCGCGAGATGGCACCGTCGTCGGCATCGATGCAGATGTGGATGCGGCTGGAGCGCCCCATGGCGACCCCCTGGCGGCTGACGATGCGCTGCGCCGCGTCCGAGTCGACGAGCTCGTGGTGGACGAGATAGCAGCCGAGCGGCCCGCAGGCGCTGCCGGTCGCCGGATCCTCGGTGATGCCGAAGCCGGGGGCGAGCATGCGGCTGTAGACGGTCTCGTCTTCGCCGCCCGATTCGGCGGCCGCGGTGGTGAAGAAGAAGCAGGGACGCTCCGGCAGGCCCTGCGCGTCGAGGCAGCGGGCGTAGGCGCGGCGGTCGAGGGTGACGCGGTCGACGGCGTCGCGGGACACCAGCGGCACGAACAGATAGGGGACGCCGCACGAGATTTCCTCGATCGGCAGCGCCGCCATGAGATCGCGCGGGTCGAGGCCGACGGCGGCGGCGAACCCGGCGTGGTCGCGGATCTCGGGCCCGAAGGCCGGCAGCATCTGCGTCATCCAGACGAAGTCGAGGCGCCCGGCGATCCATTCGAGCGAGACCGGGAGGGGACCGATGCCGAGCTCGAAGATGAAATCGGTCTGCCCCTGGGGGATGGTGCCTTCCGCGGCCAGGGCATAGGTACTGCCGATGGTCGGATGGCCGGCCATCGGCAGCTCCGTGCCCGGTGTGAAGATGCGCATTTTTGCTCTGCCGGCATTGCCGCCGGATTGCGCCGGGAAAATGAAGGTGCTCTCCGAGAAGTTCATCTCCCTGGCGATCGCCTGCATCGCGGCGGTCGAGAGTCCGCCCGGCTCGGGAAACACTGCCAGCTGATTCCCTTCGAGAGGGCGGTCGGCGAAGACGTCGAGGTGGAGGTAACGCACAGAAAAGGTTCGGGGTTCGGGGTTCCGGGTTCGGGGTTCAGGTTCCGGGTTCGAGGTTCCGGGTTCCGGGTTCAGGTGCCGGGTTCGAGGTTCCGGGTTCTAGGTTCTAGGTTCTAAGTTTCAGGTTCGAAGTTCCGGGTTCGAATTCCCAGGTTCGGTGCCAAGCATGTCGCGTTCGCCGCTCGAGCGCAACCGTCCACCCTCCGCTGCGAACCTGAATCCTGCACCTCGAACCCGGAACCCGGAACCCGGAACCCGGAACCCGAACCCGGAACCCGGAACCTGGAACCCAGAACCCGGAACCCAGAACCCGGAACCCGAACCCCGAACCCCGAACCCGGAACCCGGAACCCGAACCCCGAACCCCGAACCCGGAACCCGGAACCCGGAACCCGAACCCGGAACCCGAACCCGGAACCCGGAACCCGGAACCCAGAACCCAGAACCCGGAACCCGGAACCCGGAACCGGAACCCGGAACCCGGAACCCCGAACCCGGAACCTCCGTCTGGTATCCTCCCCCATTGGAGGTTGACGTTGGCGAAGCGCGGGAAGACGGGTGAGGGGACGCTGTTCGATGGGCCGGGGGACGGCGGCGTCATCGATGGGAGGGGGCCATCCGGGGGGGGCGGCGAGCCGGAGGCGGTGGAACTGCATGCGGCCGCCCAGACGCGCTACCTGAATTACGCCCTGTCGGTGATCACCTCGCGGGCGCTGCCTGATGTCCGCGACGGCCTCAAGCCGGTGCAGCGCCGCATCCTCTACACGATGTGGCAGCAGAACCTCA
>JBDTOB010000142.1:0-6656 GCA_039933435.1 Acidobacteriota bacterium
GGCGCAAATCGCATAAAATCGCACGCATGAAAGTCGGTATCCCCAGAGAGACGTGGCCCGGCGAGGCTCGCGTCGCCGTCGTCCCGCTGGCCGTCGCCGGGCTGCTGAAGGCGGGGCTCGAGGTCGTCGTCGAGCAGGGGGCGGGCGCGGCCGCCGGGTTCACGGACGACGCCTACCGTAAACAGGGGGCGGCGATCGTCAGCCGGACGGAGGCGTTTGCCGCCGACATCCTGCTGCAGGTGCGGGCGACGCCGGGGGACCCCGCACTGCTGCGGCGCGGCCAGACGGTCATCGGGTTCGCGGATCCGCTCGGCGCGCCGGAGGCCGTCCGCGCCATCGCCGCTTCGGGGGCATCGTTGCTGTCGATGGAGCTGATGCCCAGGATTACCCGCGCCCAGAGCATGGACGCGCTCTCCTCGATGGCCACCATCGCGGGCTACAAGGCGGTGCTGCTGGCCGCCAACGCGCTGCCGCGGATGTTCCCGATGCTGATGACGGCCGCGGGCACCGTCTCCCCGGCCAGGGTCTTCATCATGGGCGCGGGCGTCGCGGGGCTGCAGGCGATCTCGGTGGCCAGGCGCCTGGGGGCCAAGGTCGAGGCCTACGACGTGCGGCCCGCGGTCAAGGAGCAGGTGCAGAGCCTTGGCGCCCGCTTCGTGGAGCTGCCGCTCGAATCCGGCGACGCCGAGGACAAGGGGGGCTACGCGAAGGCGCAGGACGAGGCCTTCTACACCCGGCAGCGCGAGATGATGCTGAAAGTCGTGGCGGCAAGCGACGTGGTCATCACCACGGCGCTCATCCCCGGCAAGCGCGCCCCGATCCTGATCACCACCGAGATGGTGGAGGCGATGGCGCCGGGCTCGGTGATCGTCGATCTCGCCGCCGAACGCGGCGGCAACTGCGAGCTGACCAGGCCCGACGAGACCGTCGTCCACCAGGGGGTCTCGATTCTCGGCCCGTCGAATCCTCCGGCGCTGGTGCCCTACCATGCGAGCCAGATGTATTCGAAGAACATCACCACGTTCCTGATGCACCTGCTCGGCAAGGACGGGGCGACGCTCTCCGAGCTGGCGCTCAATCCGGAAGACGAAATCACCGCCGAGACGCTGCTGACCCGCGGCGGGGACGTCGTCCACGCCCGCGTCCGGGACCTCTGACATGTGGCTGCTGAAGACCGCGGAGGCCCAGGATCCGGCATTCACCTTCCGCATCCTGCCCGGCAACGTCAAGACCATCGGCCGATCGTCCGGGGCGGAGTTCATCGTTGATGCCGCACTGGTGTCGAGGCTGCATTGCCAGGTGACGGCCGGGGCCACGGCGCTGGAAGTGGTCGATCTGGACAGCACCAACGGCACCTTCGTGAACGGCGAGCGCGTCAAGCGCGCCGCCCTCAAGGAGGGAGACCGGCTCGGGGTCGGACGCGTCGAGCTGGTGGTCGAACGCTAGTCCCCCGTCACTGACCCTGGAGGAACGGGTTGGTGCGCTTCTCTCGGCCGATGGTGGTCTGGTCGCCGTGGCCGGGGTGGACGATGGTCTCGTCCGGAAACGCGAACAGGACGTCGCGAATCGACGCCAGCAGCGTGGGAAGGCTGCCGCCGGGCAGATCGGTCCGACCGATCGAGCCGGCAAAGAGCGTGTCCCCGACGAACAGCTCCCTGCCGCGGTCCGCTTCACGGCCGACCGCCAGGCAGACACCGCCCGGGCAGTGCCCCGGCGTGTGATGCACCCAGGCGCCCAGCGTGCCGAACGTCCACGGCCCGGCGCCGTCATAGAAAAAATCAACCGGCGGCTGCGCCTCGACCCGAAGACCGAACATCTCGCCCTGCTGGACCACGGCCTGATAGAGAAAATTGTCGTCCGGGTGAAGCGCTACCGGAGCGTCGAAGGCGGCCCTGGCGGCTGCCACCCCGCTGATGTGGTCGAGGTGGGCGTGGGTGAGCAGGATGTAGCGGATTTTCAGTCGATGTCGCGAGACGGCAGCGACGAGCTCCGCGACCTCGTCGCCGGGATCGATGACGATGCCCTCGCGGGTCTCCTCGCAGCCGAGGACGAAGCCGTTCTTGAAAAAGGGAGGCGCGGCGCGGGTCTCGAGGATCATGGATGGAGGGCTGCTGCCATCATTCTCGCACGGCGGCAGTGAAGGCCCCGGCCGCGGCGGAAAATGGATATGATCCAGTGATGATTCTGGCAGCGGTGGACGACCTCCTCTTCAGCTCGAAAATCCGGACCACCGCCCGGCTCGCGGGCATCGAGCTGACGTTCGCCCGCACGCCTGAGGAAATCCTCCAGCAGGCCCGGACGCTGCGCCCGGCGCTGGTGATCTTCGATCTCAACAGCGGCAAGTCCAACCCCATCGAGACCGTGGCGGCGATGAAGCGGGACGGCGAGCTCGCCTCGATCCCGACCCTCGGCTTCGTCTCACACGTGCAGACCGACCTGATCGAATCGGCGAGGGCGGCGGGTATCGGCGAGGTGATGGCGAGATCGGCGTTCGCCGGACGGCTGGTGGACATTCTTCGCGAGGGAGACGCGCGGCCGCGCTGATCGGCGGCCGGGCCGCAGCTCTCTTTCCCCTCAGCGGCGGACCCACCAGGCCAGCGCCGCCAGCAGCGCGGCCCCTGCAGCCGCCAGCCACCATTTGCCGCCGCTTCCTTCATCATCGACCGGGAGGACATCGGGACGGTCCACCCGCCCCTCGCGTGCTTCGAGGATGGCAAACGATTTCCGGAGATCGGCCGCGAAGGCCGCCATGCTCTGGTGGCGGGTATCCGGATCGAACTCCATCGCGTGCGCCACCGCGGCGGCCAGCTGGGGTGAAGCGGCAGGCTCCGAGAGCAGCAGCGGCGCGCTCTCGCCGGCAAACGGATGCCGGCCCGCGAGCATCTCGTAGAGCAGGACCGCCAGGGAGAACACGTCCGACCGGGGGTCCACCGGCTGCCCCATGCGCTGCTCGGGCGACATGTAGGCCGACAGCCCCGGCGCCTCACCGAGCGGATCGAAGTCCGCCGCGGCGATCAAACGCAGGCGCCCGCCTCGGGTCCAGCGCATCATCCCGGCCTCGAGCACCTTGGCGCTGCCCTTGTGCGTCACCATCACCGTCTCCGGGCGCAGATCCCCGTGCACCAGGTCGTGGCCGTGCATCTCGGCGAGCGCATCGGCGAGTTGCATCGACAGCTCGAGAGCGCGGCGGGAGTTCACCGCGCCGCCGGCCATCTCGTGCCGGAGCGTCGATCCCGCGGCAAACTCGTAGGCGAGATAACACCCGGCCTCGTAGGTGCCGACATCGAAGAGCGTGGCGATGTTGGGGTGCGACAGCACCGCCGCGGCGCGAGCGTCGTCCAGAAAGAGGGCACGCTCGGCGGCGTCGGCGAAGGCGGTGTCGGGCGCGAGCCGCAAGGCCACGGTTCGGCCAAAACGGGTGTCGCGGGCGCGGTACGCCTCCCCCAGCCCCCACTCTCCCAGAGGGGAGAGGAGGTGGTAGTGGAGGATGCTCGGAGAGGTTCCGGGTTCGAGGCTCACTCGACCTATTTCTTGACCGGCGGTCGCGACGGGCGGATCTCGACCCGGCTCGGCAGGCTGCGCGCGGGGTGCGCGATGAGGTCCATCACCACCTGCGCGATGTCGTCAGCGGTCAACTTCCAGTCGGCGGCGGGGCCGCCCGGCCCGTCGCCGCGCCCGAACGAGGTCGAGACCGAGCCCGGCATCACGTAGCTCACCCGGATGTTCTCCTGGCGCACTTCGAGCATCAGCGCTTCACTGAAGGCGTTCAGGCCTGCCTTGGATGCGCAGTAGGCCGCGCCGTTGATGAACGAATTCTTCCCCGCCAGGCTGCTGATGTTGATGATCCACCCGCCGCCGCGCTTGCGCATCTCCGGCACCGCCGCGTGACAGCAGTAGAAAACGCCGCTCAGGTTGGTGTCGATGGTCTGCTGCCAGTCCTCGACGCCCATGTCGGCGACGCTGGCAAACACGCCGACGCCGGCGTTGTTGATGAGGATATCGAGGCCGCCGAATTTCGTCACCGCCGCCGTGATAGCCGAGGCTGCCTCAGGCGCGCGGCCGACGTCGGCGACCTCGGTATGCACTCGGCCGGCGCGGCCACCTTTGGAGAGCTGGGCCGACGCCTCGCGGAGATGCGACTGATCGCGCCCGGTAATGACAACGTTGGCGCCGGCCGCAAGCAGCGCCTCGGCCACCGCCAGCCCGATGCCGCGTGAGCCGCCGGTGACGACGGCGGTACGGCCGGAGAGTTTTGGGGAGTCTGAAGTCATGACACTAGAATACAGGTTCCTCTCCATGTCCTTCATCGCCATCATCGGTGCGGGCGCCACGGGCGGCGCGATCGCGCACAAGGTTGCCTCTCGCGACCGGGTGGCGGAAATCCGGCTCATCGATGAGGCCGCGCCTATTGCCAGGGGAAAGGCGCTGGACATTCAGCAGTCGGCGCCGCTGGAAGGATTCCGAACCAGGGTCACGGCCGAGGCCGATGTCGCGGCCGCCGCCGGAGCCGCCGCCATCGTCCTTGCCGATCAGGCCGGCGGCCAGGGGGAGCATGCCGGGGAGCCTGGCCTGGCGCTGTTGCGCCGGCTGACGAGGATTGAGACCAGGGCCCCGATTCTGTTTGCCGGCGTGTCTCAGTGCGAGCTGATGGCCAGGACGGTGTCGGAGCTGCACGTCGATCCGAAGCGGCTGCTCGGGTCGGCGCCGCTGGCGCTCGAGTCGGCACTGCGCGCCCTGGCCGGCCTCCTGATCGACGCGTCCGGCGTCGAGGTGTCGCTGAGAATCGTCGGGATTCCGCCCGGCCATGCCGTGGTCCTGTGGGAAGAGGCGAGCGCGTTCGGGCAGCCGCTGTCGAGCGAGCTGCCGCCCCACGACATCGCCGGGCTTGCGGCGCGCATTCCGGGATTGTGGCCGCCCGGGCCGTACGCACTGGCCTCGGCCGCCGCCCGGGTGGCGGAGGCGATGGTCAACGGCTCACGCCGTCGGTATTCGTGCTTCGTGCCGCTCGGCCGTGGCGTGGTGGCCGCGATGCCGGTGGAAGTCGGTGAAGACGGCGCGCTGCGGGTGTTCGAGCCCGCGTTGACCCGCCAGGAGCGGACGCGGCTCGAGAATGCGCTGGAGCTGAAGCGGCGCTAGTTTTCGGCCTCGCGCGCGTGCATCGCCAGGCCGCCGGCGAACTCTCCCAGGTGCTGGCGCAGAATCAGCCGGCCCCTGTGCAGCCGCGACTTCAGTGTCTGCGGCTTGATGCGGAGCACGGCGCTTGCCTCTTCGGTCGAGAGGCCGTTGATGTCGCGAAGAATGACGGGGACGCGATAGACCTCCGGAAGGTGGGTCAGCGCCGACAGCAGCCGCTTGCGCATTTCGGCCCGGAGGACCTGGTCGTCGGCCAGTGATGACCAGTCGGCCGGCTCGTGGGGCTGCGGGCGGTCCATCCCGCCATCGGTCGACAGAGTTTCCTGCCGGGACACTTCATGCGGACGGCTGAACTTGCCATTACGCAGCCGCGACATCGCGGTGTTGAAAGTAATCCGGTAAATCCACGACGACAGCGCCGCGTCCCCGCGGAACGCGTCGATCTTGCGGTGGACTTTCATGAGAACGTCCTGGGTCACCTCTTCGGCGTCTTCCCAGTTCTTCAAATAACGGAACGCAAGCTGGTGGATTCGCGGTCCGTAAGTCGATGCCAGGTCGACGACGGCCGAGCTGTCCCCCGCCTGCATCCGGCCGATCAATTCCTGCTCTTCCGGCTGACGCATCTGGGGCCTCCACCGGACAAAACACCCGAGGGGGGCTTCCTATTCCTGGCTGGAGACTCCGGAGACGACGGCCGGGCGTGAAACCGTAAGGTCCTGATTCACCATCACTTGCACAATGTCCACTGGAGCGAACACTTCCGCGAAGGCGGAAACGACGGCGGCCTCGGCCTCGGCCATTGGCAGCGGATGACCAAGCAGCCGGGCCAGGGAAGTGACCCCCCGGCCGGTGATGCCGCAGGGGACGATGAGGCTGAAGTCCGTCAGGTCGGTCGCGACGTTGAGCGCGAAGCCGTGGCTGGTGACCCAGCGGGCGATCCGCACCCCGATGGCCGCAAGCTTGTCGTTCCCGGTCCAGACCCCGGTCAGGCCGGAGACCCGCCCGGCGGTGATGCCGAAGCGCGACACCGCCCGGATCAGCACTTCCTCGAGGTCGCGGACGTAGCGATGGACGTCCCGCCGGTCGGGCGACAGATCAATGATCGGATAGCCGACCAGCTGACCGGGCCCGTGGAACGTGACATCGCCGCCGCGCCCGGTTTCCACCACCTCCACGCCGCGCGCCGCCAGCCGCTCGGGGCTCTCCAGCACGTGGGAGCGGTCGTTCCGGGATTTCACCCCGAGGGTGATGACCGCGGGATGCTGCAGCAGCAGGAGCTGATCGGGAATGTCCCCGGCCTTCCGCTGCTCGACCAGCTGCTTCTGCAGATCGAGCGCCTGGCGGTAGGGGACGGTGCCGAGGCGCCGCACCTCCAGCCGGCGGCCGCCAGCTCCGGCGGTCTCCCCGTCAGCCCGCATCATTCACGCCCGCTGCGCGCCCGTTCAGCCGGGTCTTCATGACTCGTCCGGGCCTAGCAGGGTGCTGAAAAAGTAAGTTGTGATGGCATTGCTATCCTTGCGGTC
>JBDTOB010000143.1:0-6650 GCA_039933435.1 Acidobacteriota bacterium
CGACTCCACCACGAAGACGAAGTACTGGCCGCTGATGCGCGACACCGCGACCACCGGCACGGTCAGGCCCGGGGCGCTGCTCCAGACAATGCGGGCGCGCACGAACTGCTGGGAACGGAGTGCCGGCGGCGCGTCCTTGAGCAGGCTCTTGACCAGCACCGACTGCGTCCCGGTATCGACCCGCGGCGCGATGAAGGTGATCGGGTTGCTGGCCGCGACCTTGCCGTCGCCGTCGAGGAGCTGCACCGGCAGCCCCGGCTTCAGCTGCGGCGCGCGCTCGAGCGGCACCTGCACGTAGGCCTCGAGCGACGAGTTCTGGTCGATGGTCGTGATCACGCTCGACGAGGTGACGCGGTCGCCCGGGCGCACGGCGATGTCGCCGACGACGCCGTCCTGCGGCGCGGTGACCCGGAAGTAGCGGAGCTGGACCCGGTCTTCGCTGACCTGGGCGTCGATCGAGGCCAGCTTGGCCTCGGCGGTCTTGAGCGAGTTCTGCGCCTGCTCGAACTCCTGGCGGCTGATGGCGCCGGCGGCCACGAGCGCGTCGAGGCGGGAGACCTGCTGGCGCCAGTACTGGACGTCGGCCTCGGCCCCCGAGCGGCTGGCTTCGGTGCTGCGCACCGTCGCCTGCTGGCGATCGGGATCGATCTGGGCGATGGGTGTGCCGGTGCGGACGCGGTCGCCGGCCTTCACGAAGATCCTGGTCACCGACCCGGCCACGTCCGGCTGGAGGGTCGAGGAATGGAGCGAGCGGAGAGTGGCGATGAACTCCGAGGCCTGCTCGACCGGTGCGGCCTGCAGCGTCACCACCGAGACGGTCGCCGGAGGAGGGGCGGGCGCGGCGCCCGGCGCTCCGCCGCTGCCGCAGGCCGCGGCCGCGAGCCCGAAGGTCGCGGCCGCGAGTGATGTCAGAAGGCGTTTCGAATAAGGCATGGGTGCAGGGGGAAAGCGGGAACGACCATTGGACGCCTGGAGAGGCGCTCCTGGTTCGGAACAAAAAAAGCCACGCCGGAAGGCGTGGCCCGGGCCCGGGATACCGGGCCGGCGCGGGTTACGCGCCGCCGGCGTCGGTGAATTTTCGCGTCTGGAAGCATTCGCGACAGAAGACCGGCCGGCCCTGCGTCGGCCGGAAGGGGACCGTGGTCTCCTTGCCGCACGCCGAACAGTTGGTTGTGGTTTCGACCCGCTCCCGGGCCACCCCTCCGGCGGCAGAAGGCCTGGAGGCGCGCTTGGCCTTGCAGCCCTTGCACCGTTTCGGCTCGTTCTTGAAGTTCTTGTCCGCGAAGAAAAGCTGCTCTCCAGCCGTCCAGATGAACTCCGCGCCACAGTCCACGCAATTGAGCGACCTGTCCTGGAACTCCATCGTTCTGCCTCTTCCGCAGTCGCCGAATGTCCGCCGCTGCCGACCATCGGACCCCGCCCGGCCCCTCGAGGGGCCGGACGGGATAGTGTCTGCCGCTATTCGACCTCGCGACGCAGCTTCTTGCGCGAGCGCTTGCGCGCCAGCGCCTGCTTCGCCCGACGGCGATCTCCGGGCTTCAGATAGAAGGAGTGCTTCTTGATATCCTTGATGATATCTTCCTGCTGCACCTTGCGCTTGAAGCGGCGGAGGGCGCTCTCGATCGATTCGCCTTCCTGTACTTTGACTTCAGCCAAGCTTTAAAAACACCCCCCTCGAGGCCACCCTGCACGAACAGCGTGCCGGCGGCATGCCCACGATGGACGGGCGCGGCGGCAGGTGCTCTCCGGGGCCGTAGAGTCCGATAGAATATGCTAGGCTATCACAGATAATCGCCGGTTCCAGCCCGGAAAACCGTCGAGATGTCACCCGGTTTTGGCCTTACCGTCAGGGTACTTTCGTCATCGCCAGCAACCCGAGCCTGCCCTCTGACCGTCCCGCAATGAAACCCATAACTCGCTCTCTCTGTTAGGCTTCTCGTCCGAGATGAAGGTGCTGGTTGTCGGCAGCGGCGCGCGCGAGCACGCGCTGGTGTGGAAATTCGCCGCCGAACGCGGCGTCTCCGAAGTGGTGTGCGCCCCCGGGAACGCCGGCATCGCCGGCGTGGCGCGGACGGTGGCGCTCGACCCCGGCGACCCCGCGGCACTGCTGGCCTTCGCCGAGCGCGAAGACGTCGGCCTGACCGTGGTCGGACCGGAGCTGCCGCTCGACCGCGGTATTGCCGATCTCTTCGAGGCGCGCGGCCGGCGGCTGTTCGGCCCGTCGCGCGCCGCCGCCCAGCTCGAGTGCAGCAAGGTGTTCGCGAAGGACTTCATGGCCCGCCACGCGATCCCGACGGCGCGCTACCGCAGCTGCGACACCGCCGCGGCCGCAGCCGCGGTGATCGACGCGGACGAGCTGGGCTTGCCGGTGGTGGTCAAGGCCGACGGCCTCGCCGCCGGCAAGGGAGTGGTGGTCGCGCCGGATCGGGAGACCGCGCTCGCCGCCATCCGCGCCGCGATGGACGAACGCCAGTTCGGCGACGCCGGCGCCCGCGTCGTCCTCGAGGAGTGCCTGAGCGGCCCCGAGGTCTCCTTCTTCGCGATCTGCGACGGCCGGCGCGCCGCGCCGCTGATGTCGGCGCAGGATCACAAGCGCATCTTCGACGGCGACCAGGGGCCGAATACCGGCGGCATGGGCGCGTTCGCGCCGAGCCCGCTCGCCGACGCCGCGCTCGAGGCGCGCATCATGCGCGAGATCGTCGAGCCGGTCATCGAGGGCCTCGCCGCCGAAGGACGCCCCTATCGGGGGTTCCTCTACGTCGGGCTGATGCTGACCGCCACCGGCCCGAAGGTGATCGAGTTCAACGTCAGGTTCGGCGACCCGGAGGCGCAGGTCATCATTCCGATGATCGACGGCGAGCTGGCGCCGCGGCTGGCCGCCGCCGCCGAGGGGGCGCTCGATCCGGCGCCGGTGCCGTTCCGGGCCGAGCGTCACGTCGGGGTGGTGCTCGCCGCCCCCGGCTATCCCGGTGCGGTGACCACCGGCACGCGCATCGACGGGCTCGATGCCGCCGCCCGCGTGCCCGGCGTGCTCGTCTTTCACGCCGGCACCGCCCGCGAAGGCGATGCAGTGGTGACCCGCGGCGGCCGGGTGCTCACCGTCGTCGGCCGCGGTGCGGGGTATCAGGAGGCAATCGCCGCGGCCTACGCGGGGGTGGCGAAGATCTCGTTCGACGGCATGCAGTATCGGCGCGACATCGGCCGCCGGGCCATCCAGGCGGGATAGCGCGCCTCTTTACTTTCATCACGGAGATACATTCATGGCAGACATCACGGTCCAGATTCTGATGGGGTCCGACTCCGACGCGCCGGTGATGCAGGGCGCGGCGGACATCCTGCGGGAGATGCACATCCCGTACGAGATGACGGTGGCGTCGGCGCACCGCTCCCCCGAGCGGGTGATGCGGATCGTGCGCGAGGCCCCGGGCCGCGGCGTCAAGGTGTTCATCATCGGCGCCGGCGCCGCGGCGCATCTCGCCGGCGTGGTCGCGGCGCACACGCAGCTGCCGGTCATCGGCGTGCCGATCGACTCCTCGGCGCTCAAGGGACTCGACGCGCTGCTGTCCACCGTGCAGATGCCGCCGGGGGTGCCGGTCGCCACCGTCTCCATCGGCAAGCCGGGCGCGACCAACGCCGGCGTGCTGGCGGCGCAGATTCTCGCGCTGGCCGACACCGGGCTGGCGGAACGGCTCTCCCGCTACAAGGCGGGGCTGGCCGACAAGGTCGAAGCGGCGGCGGCGCGGCTCACAAAGGTTTGAACTGAAGACGTATTCCATTGTCACGTTCGGCTGCCGGGTCAACCAGGCGGACTCGCTCCGCCTCGAGGAGGATCTGCGCGCGCGCGGCGGCACGGCGGCGGCGGCGAGCGCTGCGGACGTCGTCTTCGTCAACACCTGTTCCGTGACCGCGACCGCCGATCAGGGGGCCCGGCAGACGATCCGGCGCATCGCGCGCGACAACGCCGCGGCGCGCGTCGTCGTCACCGGCTGCTACGCGACGCGGTGCGCTTCCGACGTCGCGGCGCTTCCCAACGTCGTCGCGGTGATCGGCAACGATCGCAAGGATTCGCTGGTAGCGGATTTCTTCGCTGACGAGAATCTCCCGACTTCGGTCCGGTTCGGCGGCGGCGACGGTCCGTGCGGGGCGCTCGAGCCCGGCGCCGCGGGCCGCACGGCTTTCACGCTGCGGGTGCAGACCGGGTGCGAGGAGCGGTGCGCCTACTGCATCATCCCCTCGACGCGCGGCGCGGGACGGAGCACACCACTCGCCGGGGTGGTGCGCGAGGTCGAACGCGCCGCGGCCGCCGGCTTCAGGGAGATCGCGCTCACCGGCGTGCACCTCGGCTCCTACGGACGCGACCTCGAGCCGCGCACCTCGCTCGTCGAGCTGCTGACCGCGCTCGATCGCAGCGCCGCCGACGTCGTCTTTCGCGTCAGCTCGCTCGAGCCGATGGACTGCGGCGAGGATGTCGTCGGACTGATGGCGGCGAGCGGCGGCCGGTTCGCGCCGCACTTTCATCTTCCCCTGCAGCACGCCAGCGACCACATGCTGGCGGGGATGCGGCGCCCCTACACGCTGGATTATTACCGGCGGCTGGTGGACGGCATCGTCGAGCGAATGCCGGCGGCGTCGATCGGATCCGATTTGATCGTTGGATTTCCCGGCGAATCACCCGAGGATTTCCAGGCCAACCTCGACTACCTGCCGGGCTCGCCGCTGACCCACCTGCACGTCTTCCCTTACTCCGACCGCCCCGGCACCGCGGCGACCGCGATGACAGGCAAAGTAAACGGCGTCATCGTCCGCGAACGCGGAAGCGCCCTGCGCGCCATCGGCGCGGAGCTGTCGCGCCGCTTCCGCGCGGCACAGGCCGGCACCGTCCGCCCCGGGCTGACGCTCGAGGACGGCACCCTGGTGGTCACCGACAACTACCTGAAAGTCAGAATTCCGCCGGGCCGGCCGCGCAACCAGCGGGTGGCGGTGCTGCTGGAGGACGCCGGAGGATCGCTGCGGGGCACGGTCGTCGGCGCGCCCTGACGACTACTCCATCAGCAGGGCCAGGCGCGCCCCGGGGGCCTTTCGGGTGGCGGACTCGGTGATCAGCTGTCCGCAGGCGGCGCGGATGTCCCGGCCGCGGCTCTTGCGGACCGAGACGACGATGCCGCGTTCGGCGAGGATGCGGGCGAAGCGGTTGACGGCCTCGTCCGAGGGACGCTGGTAGGGGATCCCGGCCGCCTCGTTGAGCGGCAGCAGGTTGACCTTGCCGCGGATGCCGTGGAGGAGCCCGACCAGCCGGCGCGCGTCCTCGGGCGTGTCGTTGACGTCCTTGAGCATCACGTACTCGAAGGTGATGCGCTCGCGCCGCTTCAGCGGGAAGCGGCGGCAGGCGTCGAGCAGCTCCTCGAGGCCGTACTTGCGGTTGATCGGCACCAGCAGGTCGCGCTGTTCCTCGGTGGTCGCGTGCAGCGAGATCGCCAGGTTGGGCATGAACGGCTCGCTGGCCAGCCGCTCGAGCGCCGGCAGGACGCCGACCGTCGAGAGCGTGATCCGGCGCGCCGGCATCGCGAAGCCGTGCTCGTCGGCCAGTATCCGCAGCGCCTTCATCGTCTGGTCGTAATTGTGGAGCGGCTCGCCCATGCCCATGAGGACGATGTTGAAGCGGGCGTCGAGCATCTCGCGCTCGCGGGCGAGGATGCGTACCTGGGCGGCGATCTCCCCGGCGGTCAGGTTGCGGTCGATGCCCATCTTCCCGGTCAGGCAGAAGCCGCACTTCATGGCGCAGCCGACCTGGGTCGAGATGCAGAAGGTCATCGCCGGGGTGTCGGGGATGAAGACCGATTCGATCTGCCGGCCATCGGCGAGCGTGAGCAGGAACTTGGCGGTGCCGTCGGTCGAGCGTTCGGCGCGGATGACCGCCGGGGTGTCGATGGTGAAGGCGGCGGCGAGCTCGGCGCGGAGGCCGAGGCCGAGGTCGCTCATCAGCGCGAAGTCGGTGATGCCGCGCTTGTACATCCAGCGGAAAATCTGCCGCGCATGGAAGCGCGGCTGGCCGAGCGCCTCGAGGGCCTCCTCGAGCTCGCTCAGCTCGAATTCGGCGACGTTGGGCCGGGTGCTGGTCTGCATCGCGTCGCGCCGGGGAAGCCGGCATGCTGAAGGGCGAATCTCCATTCTACTACGGGCGGTTTCGCGAACAGATCCGCCTTGAACTCGCCGCGGCGCCCGTGATAACATAGCGGATTCTGGTAGCCCTGATAAGCCCTTTTAACAGAACGACTTGCGGTGCCCTACGGGTGGGGTTGCGCCGGCCCTGGCCGGCACGGTACCGCGGAGGCCCGCACGAGTGACCGCACAGTCCGCTTCCCGCCCGATCGTCCGCGACGTGCTCGACAACGGGCTGCGTCTGATTACCGAGACGATGCCGCACGTGCGGTCGGTGACGATTGGCGTCTGGCTGATGCGCGGCTCGCGCCACGAGGCGGAGGGGCAGGGGGGCATCGCCCACTTCGTCGAGCACATGCTCTTCAAGGGGACCGACACCCGCACCGCTGAGGACATCGCCCAGGCGATCGACTCGATTGGCGGCCAGCTCGACGCCTTCACCGCCAAGGAATACGCCAGCTACTACATCAAGGTCCTCGACGAGCACCTGC
>JBDTOB010000144.1:0-6618 GCA_039933435.1 Acidobacteriota bacterium
CGCCGCCGAGAAGCGCGGCGTGTCGATCCAGGACCTGCTGACGCTGAAGGCCGAGACGCTGGGACCAGGCGGCAGCGGCCTGCTGGCGCTCGACTGGTGGCAGGGCAACCGCTCGACGCTCGGCCGATCGGATTTGAGCGGCGTGCTGGTCGGCGCCACGCTGAACACCCGCGCCGAGGACATCTTCCATGCGCTCGTCGAGGCCACCGCCTTCGGCACCCGCGCCATCGTCGAGTCCTTCACCGGGCAGGAGCTGCCGGTGCATACCCTGGTGGCCGGCGGCGGCCTGACACGCAACGCCATGCTGATGCAGATCTACGCCGACGTGACGGGGCGGCAGATTGCGGTGGCGGGCGCGCCCCAGGCCTCGGCGCTGGGGGCGGCGATGCTGGGAGCGGTGGCGGCCGGGTCGGCGCGCGGCGGCTACGATTCGCTGCAGGCGGCGGCGATCCGAATGGCCCCCTCGCCGCAGCGGGTCTACGAGCCGATCCAGGTCAACCGGGATCGCTACGACCTGCTGTACGGAGAATACCGGCGGCTCTACGATTATTTCGGGCGCGGCGGCAACGAGGTGATGCCGCTGCTGCGGGGCCTGCGGCGGAGAAGCGGCAGCGACGCTGTCGCGGACTGAAGCCGCGGACGGAAGCGGAAGAGCGGGAGCGGGGGCGCGCCCGGATCCCGGCGTGCCGGCCGCGATGCCTCAGAGCTGCTCGAAGAAGTCCCTCACTTCCGCCCACGAACTGACCCGCGGGTAGCCCGCTTCGGCCGCATTGTGTGGTGCGGAGTAGAGCAGGCCTTTCCCCTTGAAGCGCGCGAAGTGCCGGGCCCGATCGTCGATCAGATAGTCGGCGTCGACGATGCCCTTGTCGCCGCAGAAAACCAGGTTCGACGGCGGAATGAAGGGGAAGTGCCGGCGCAGCCAGCGGTACTTGGCGTCGAAGGACAACGGCACGTCCATGGCGGCGGACACGATGAAGACGTCGTGGCGCTCCGAGAGCTCGCGAATCACGTCCTGGCAGTCCGGGAACAGCGCCAGCTCCTCGAAGAAGCTGGCGTCGAACATCGCCTCGGTCATCTCCCGGTGTTCGACCGGCACGCACTCTTCCAGATGATGGCCGGTCAGATCCGCCACGCAGATCCGGGCGCCGAAGGCGGCGTTGTAGCGCTTCAGCTGCTCGGCCAGCGCGTCAGCCATCACCTCGTCCATATCGATCGCGATCCTCAGACGTTTTGCGGTGGCATCTCCCGCCAGTCGTGCCCTGGACGGCACACTCGAACTACTGCTTGCTGACATCGGTCTTCCTCGCCCCTTTCCCCAGACATTTTAGCGCGGTCCGTACACACCCCGGCCGGGACCCGGCCGGTAGCGCCCGGGCACCACAGATTCAGCGCGCGGGAACGGGGAATGTGCGGGTGACGACCTGGGCGTCGGCGCCGAGCGGGCCGAGGTCCTGCCCCTTGAGCACGAAGTGTACGGCGCCGGCGTCGCCCGCGCGGACCACATACGTGCTGCCGGCGGGCAGCGGCACGCGGGCGTCGGCTTCGAGCTCGCGTTCCACCTCGCGCCTGCCGTCGACCAGCACCCGCACCCAGGCGCGGCGCACGGTCCGGATCTCGGCCGGCGGCGCCGGACCCGCGGCAGCAGCCGCCGGGGCGGGCGCCGCTGTTCCGGTCGCCGGCGTTCCGGGGGAGGATGCTGCCGGGGTTGCAGCGGCAGGCGGAGACGTCGGCGAAGCGGAAGGCGTCTCCACCACCGGGGCGCCGGTCGCGGGCGCGCTGGCGGCCGCCGGCACATCGGCGGCCGGAGCAGCCGTCCCGGACTGCGCCGTCCCGGGCAGTTGGGAAGGCGCCTGCAGCACTCGCAGCGTCACGACAAAGGTCACGATCAGGGCCAGCAGCACCCCCGCCACGAGCAGCAGCCGGCCGCGGCCTGACGGCTTGGGTGTCGCGAAAATGCCCGGTCCGGCCGACAAGGCGGCGGGCACGCTGTGCTCTTCGAACAGGAGGTCGCCGGCGCGAGACGCGGGCAGTTCCGCCGGAAACCGCTCGGGAAACGACCTCGGGAGCGGATCTGGCGTGGTTTCGACGGCGGGGGACTCTGCCGGGCCTGTCGCCTCACGCGACGGCTCGACTGGCGCGGACGGCTCGTCAGCGGACGGACGGAAGGTCCCGACGAACTGCTCAAACGCCCCTTCGGCCTGCTCCCGCTGGCGGCGGTAGGTCTGGATGGACTGCTGCAGCCGCTCGAGCTCCTCGAGCGCGGCGCGGTCGTCGAACGGTCCCTTCGAGCGCGTATCCCCTGTCATCCGTGTACTTGAACTGTGGAGTACCTTGCCGGTCAAGCTCAAGGCTTAAGTAACTGATGGTAGCGTCCCATCCAGTATGGCAGCAGAAAAGCGGCGCCGTCATCTTCGCTGCGCCCGCCGTTGCCGCCGTCGAGCAGATACGGGTTGTCATTCCATTTTGACATCGGCAGTTCATCGTAGGGCAGGACGACCAGGGCCTGTCGCCTCTGGAAGCGGTCCGAGAGCGGATCGACCGGGACGTCGCGGCGCCGCGAGTTGCTGACCGTCCACGAAATGCCGTCGAGCGGCATCTCCCGCAGCGTCCGTTCCGACGCTTCCCGATCGAATTCCGCGGCACCCGTGCCCGCCGCGTAGATGACGTTCCAGAGGGGATTGCGCTCCGGCCGCTCGATCTGCCAGCTGCGCTCCAGCGACTCCTTGTAGATGTCCTTCAGCGCCGGTCGGGTTTCGTAGCGCAGCAGCGGGTAGAACGACAGGAACGCCAGCTCGTCGTCTGAATGATTGATGTGCCCGGGCACCATGATCTTCTGATTCCGCGTGAGCCACGCGTAGTGATGGGTCGAGACCAGGTCGTCGGAGGCCGCGTCGTAGCGGGCCCGGCGCTCAGGGCTCGGCGTCATGTAGGCCGCGACGCGCAGGTGCGACAGGATCTGCAGCGCCCGGAGGCCGGTCTCGTCCGCGTCTTCCCAGATGGCGTCCGGCCCCCAGAAGCCCCAGCGCGTGCGGCGGCCGCCGGGGCCTACCAGCTGATAGTCATGATCGAGCATGTGCGTGGTGATGCGGTCGATGACCGCCGCGAGCACCGGCTTCTCGGCCGCATCCGCCACCAGATCGTAGTAGATCGGATAGACGAAGTAGTGCCCGACGATCTCGTCGGAGCTGGTGTCTCCCTTCCAGCGCCACACCTTGTCGGGGGTGTCGTACCATTCGCCGTCCGCCGGCTGAAGGTCCTCGCCGATCTTGATGAACGAGCGCGCCGGAAAGCCGGGGACGCCGGAAATGGCCTCGAGCCGGATGAGGGCGTCCATCCCCTGCCGGGCGTTGGCCCGGGCGTCGGCGGCGCCGGTCACCTTGTAGCGGAAGCTCTCGGCGGCGACGTACATCGCCGTCCAGAGCCCGTCGTTGTCGGTCGAGATCAGCTGGCTGGTCGAGAGGTCGCCCGGCGTCCGCAGGCGTGAGTCAGCGGTCAGCCCCCAGCGCACGTGGCGGGCCCGGAGGCGCTCGAGGATCAGGCCGGCCTTGCGCTCGAGCGTCATCGGGTCGTAGGCGATGCGGGAGAGCCCCGCGGAGGTCTCGACCCATGCGGCGTCGCCGTCGATGCCGATGCCGGTGACGTGGTCGTCGGGAAGCCATCGCTGTCCTGCGAAGTACTCGACGCTGCGGCCATCGCCGCCGAGGCGGATGGCGCCGTCCTCGGTGCCGATCCAGGTGGCGGAAGACGCGGCCTGGATCACGGTGAGCCTGACACTGGGTAGCGTTATGAACGTCTTCTGCAGCGCGGCGGCCGCGGCCGGATCGAGCGTGCGCTGAATGTGGACCCTGCCGCCGGTGGCACGCTCGAATTCAGCCGCCGTGTAGAAGGCGCGCGTCTTCTGGAGGTAGCGGTCCGGCGCCGCGTCCCGCTGCTGCGCCCGCACCTCGTGGGTGCCGCCGAAGCCAAGCAGGCAGACAATCAGGCAACCGGCGTGCAGGCGTGTCATGCGTTGGCTCCCGGGCTCCGCGGCGTCCCGGCCTCGGCGCCTGTAAGGGTGGCGGCGATCCGCCGCTGGCGCTCGGCGGCGCGCACGAACGGCAGGTAGACGAGCATGGCGATGATAATCGACGCGGCCCCCCAGGCGGCGGCGCGCCAGTCGCCCCCCGACACCAGGTAGTGACCGATAATCGGCGGCGTGGTCCACGGCACGTTGACGAACGGCCGGTGAATCGCCCCCCACCGCATCAGCAGGAAGCTGCCCGCCGTCAGAATCAGCGCGTTCAGCACGTAGGGCACCATGAACACCGGGTTGAGCACGATCGGCAGGCCGAAGAAGATCGGCTCGTTGATCTGGAAGACCTGGGTCGGCAGCGACAGCCGGCTGACTTTGCGATACCCCTCGTCACGCGAGCGCCACAGCACCAGCGCCAGGGCAATGGTCGCACCGGTGCCGCCGACGTTGACAAAGGTCGTGAAGAACCCGTAAGCCGTGATGTGCGGCAGCGGCTGTCCCGCCCCGGTGGCGGCGACGTTGTCGGCGAGGTACTGCAGGAAGACGGGCGCGACCACCGCGTCGAGGGCGTTGTCGCCGTTGATCCCGATCGACCAGAGCAGCGTCACCAGCAGCGCATAAGCAAGGATGCCCGGCAGGGTATCGAGCGCGAACACCAGCGGGCTGAAGACGCGCTGCACGCCGCCGTTGAGATCGATCCCGAGGGCGAAGCGCAGCAGCCAGAACGCCGTCACCAGAAACAGCAGCGGCGTCAGCGACAGGAACGACTGATAGACGACCGCCGGCACGCTCGCCGGCAGCCGGACCACGAGGTTCCGGTCGGCGAAGAACTTCTGGGTCCGGACCGTCACCAGCGCGATCAGGATGGCGGTGAACAGCCCCTGGGAGCCGAGCCCTTCCATCCGCAGCGTCCCGTGCGCCGGGTCGATCTGCAGCAGCAGGAACACCACCGCGGCAATCGAGGCACTGACGATGGCCTCCTGCTGAAGCTGCCGCCCGAGATCGTAGGCCACCGACAGGCAGGCGAAGAGGGCCAGCAGCCCGAACGTGGCGGTGACCGGCACTTGCAGCAGCGCGCGGTACGGGGCGACTCGCGCGTCCCACCCGGGAACCGGCAGGTAGGCGGCAATCAGGAACAGCCCGCCGATGATCGTCAGCGGCACGACCGCCACCATGCCGGCACGGATGGCCGACATGTAGGTGTTCTCGCTGAGCCGGGTCAGCGGCGCCGCGATCCGGGCGCTGAACGGGACGCGGTTCGTCACCCCCGGGGCACGCCCTCAAAGGCGTCGCCGATGGCATCGATGTCGGCGTCCGTGCCGAGGAACAGGGACTGTTCGAGCCACACCGCCTGTGCACGGCAGAGGAGATCGGCATTCGGGCAGCGCACCGCCCCGTAATCGAGCGCCGCGGCCGCCTGCGGCAGGTAGGGACCGAACGCCTTGTTCCGGAACAACGGCTGGTCGGGCAGCGCGTAGCCGTAGCCGGCCGAGCACGGCACACCGGCGGCGCGCAGCCCCTCCAGCAGCGCCGCGCGCGGCGCGCCGAAGACCGCTGGCTCGACCCGCAGCATGAAGAGATGGTGGCTGTGACGCGTGCAGTCCGCCGGGCGGCGCTGGGGGTGGAGGCCGGGGATCGCGGCCAGCCGCCGGGCGAGGCGCGTGCCGTTGCGGTCGCGGGTGGCGGTCTGGCTCTCGAGCCGATCGAGCTGGCAGTTGAGCACCGCCCCCTGGAACTCGCCGAGCCGGTAGTTGCCCGAGATCACGTGATGCTCGTACCACTCCCCCCCGGGCACGCGGCCGCAGTTGTGGGCCGAGCGGCAGGCGGCCGCCAGCCGATCGTCGTTGGTGACGATGATCCCGCCTTCGCCGGAAGTCAGGTTCTTGCTCGACTGGAACGAGAACGAGGCGACGTGGCCGAGCGACCCGGCCGGGCGGCCGCGCCACGAGGCGCCGTGCGCGTGGGCGGCATCCTCCAGCACCAGCAGATCATGGTCGGCGGCGATCGCCATCAGCGCCTCCATGTCGGCGGGCTGGCCGGCGAAGTGCACCGGGATGATCGCCCGGGTCCGGGGCGTCACCGCGGCCGCCACCGCCGCGGGGTCGATGGTGAAGGTCTCGAGATCGATGTCCACGAACACCGGCACGGCGTTGGCCTCGAGAACCGCGGTGGCGGTCGAGACGAAGGTGTAGGCGGGGACGATGACTTCCGCCTCGGCGGGAATCCCGGCGGCCCAGAGCGCCAGGCGCAGCGAGACCGTTCCGTTGACGACCGCGATGCCGTGCCGGCAGCCGTGCATCGCGGCAAACCGCGCTTCGAACTCGGCAACCTCGGTACCGTCGAGACGCCCCCACTGGCCGCTGCGCAGCGTCCGCAGCAGCCGCGCCTCCTCCGCAGTCCCGAACACCGGCCACATCGGCACACTCATCTTTCGCGTCCGTTGCTGACCGGACCCGGCATCCGATCCGTCAGGCTGATGCCCATGTAGATGCACCGCTCGGCCCCCTCCCCCGCGACGACGAGATCCTGGAACCCCAGGCGCCGGTAGAACCCCTGCGCCCGCGGGTTGAGGACGCTGACCCCGAGGTGCGCCCCCGGCGAGCCCC
>JBDTOB010000145.1:0-6617 GCA_039933435.1 Acidobacteriota bacterium
TCCGAGTTCATGTCGTGCGAGCGGCTGTCGCTGTTCACGAAGGTGACGCCCTGTCCGACGCTGATCGTCACCTGCGCCGGGCTGACCGCGCCACTGGTGCCGATGGTGATGGTGGCGCCGCTGGTGACGTTGCCGCCGGCGGATCCCCCGGACGGTGAGGTCGGCGAGCTGCTGCCGCATCCAGAGACTGCCGCGAGTGTCCACAGGCCCAGAGTCACCGCGCCAATCCATCTGGTGTTCACGAGTCCCTCCCGGGTGAGTCAGCGCGCCTCAGAAGAACTTGCGCGCGATGTTGAAGCCGATGTACCAGTTGTCGTTGTTGAAGGTGCCGCCGGCCAGCTGCCCCAGCGTGGTGCCGAAGCCGTTCGACACGTTGAGCTGGAACAGGTGCCCCCCGGCTCGCCCTTCGAGACCGAAGCTCACCTGACTCACCCCAGGTTTGAAGCCGGCAACCCGGGGCGTGACCTCGGCGACGAGATAGGCCGCGGGACGAATCCGCAGACGCCCGCCGAGACCGACCATCAGGGTGTTGTTGTCGAAGCCCTGGTTCGCCAGCGCATTGCTGTTGACGACCAGCAGCGGCTCCGCGTACACCGCCGCCAGCCGGCCGATCTTGTGCGAGGCGGCGACGCCCAGCGTGCTGCGGTAGCGCGAGTGCAGGTTGTTGGCCCCCTCGAGCGTTCCGATGGCGTCGAGGGCGATCGGCGAGCCCTCTTGCTGGGCGAGCAGGCTGTGCTGCCCGAACAGCTGGGTGGTGCGATCGCTCGTGCGGTGGACGCCGATCTGCGTGCCGCGCGCCAGCCCGTAGCGCAGCTCGAGGCCAATCTGGGCGGCGGAATCAAAGCCGAAGAAGTCCGACGCCAGGTCGCCCAGGTCTCCCTGGCCGAGCGGCCGGGTGAAACGGTGGGTGACGCGAAAGGCGATCCGGTGCCGCGGCATTCGCAGCGTCGTCGGCAGCGCCGCGAGGTTGAAGTCGGGCTGCAGGGCATCCACCCGCGCGTCGGGATCGGCCGCCTCCGGAGCGACCGGCGCCTGCGCGGCGGCGATCGAGGGCATGGCCAGCAGCCAGACCAGAAGCACGATTCGGAAACAGGGCACGTCTGTCCCTGAGGCAAGCGGGATGCCGGGCGCAACCGGCAGGAAGGTGTGGAAAAATCACCGGATGGCGACGGCGGGATTACCCCCGCCGTAAGGCGTTACCAGCGTCGTAAGGCCCGGGGCGGGCTCACTCGACGCGATGTTTGGCGAGGTAGTAGCTCAGGGCGCGCTGGCTGATGCCCATGATCTCGGCGGCCTCCTTCTTGACGCCGCCGGCGCTGTCGAGCGCGCGGCGGACGGTTTCGCGCTCCGCCCAGTCGAGATTCTGGCGCAGGTCGAGCGACGGCAGCCCCGCGGGCGCGGCGCTGCTGACGCCGAGGATCCGCACCACGTCCGGACCAATCGTCCGCGTCGGCGTCAGCACCACCGCCCGCTCGACGGTATTCTCGAGCTCCCGCACGTTGCCTGGCCACTCCGCCGCCCGCAGCGCCTCGATCACCCCCGGCTCGAGCCCGTCGATGCGCTTGCCCGCCCGCTGGGCGTGCTTGGCAACGAAGTGCTCCACCAGCACCGGCACGTCCTCGCGTCGCTCGCGCAGCGGTGGGATGTGGATCGGGATGACGTTCAGGCGGTAGAACAGATCCTCCTGGAAGCGCCCGTCGGCGACCATCTGGCGCAGGTCGCGGTTGGTCGCGGCAATCACCCGGACGTCCACCTTCTGGGTGCGCTCCGACCCCAGCGGCTCGAACTCCCGCTCCTGCAGCACCCGCAGCAGCTTGGCCTGCAGCGCCGGGCTCATGGTCCCGATCTCGTCCAGGAACAGGGTGCCGCCGTCGGCCAGCGCGAACTTGCCCTTCTTGTTGGCGGTCGCGCCGGTGAACGCGCCGCGGACGTGGCCGAAGAGCTCCGATTCGAGCAGCGTTTCGGGAATCGCGGCGCAGTTCACCTTGATCAGCGGCATCTCGTGCTGGGCGCTGTGATAGTGGATCGCCCGGGCCACCATCTCCTTGCCGGTGCCGGTCTCGCCGGTGATCAGGATCGTGCTCTTCGACCTGGCGACCACCTGCGCGGTGTTGATCACCTCCTGCATCCGCCGGCTGCGGCCGACGATGCCGTAGTGATTGAACTCGGCGTCCCGTTCGGAGATCAGGTACTGGTGCTCGGTGCTCAGCCGATGATGCTCGAGCGCGCGGTTGACGACGACCAGCAGCTCGTCGATCTCGAACGGCTTCTGCAGGTAGTCGAGCGCCCCGAGCTTCATCGCCTCGATGGCGCTCTCGACCGTGGCATGCGCCGTCATCATCAGGATCTGCGGCCGCTCGCCGGCCGGCGTCGAGGCGACCAGCTCGCGGATCAGGTCGGTCCCGGTCAGTTCGGGCATCAGGTTGTCGACCACCAGGACGTCGAAGAACCGCTGTCCGAGCAGCCGCTGAGCCTCGCGGGCGCTGCCCGTGGCGATGACGTCGTGACCCTCGCCGCGCAACGCGCCGGCGAGCGCCGCCAGAATCTTCGCCTCGTCGTCCACCAGCAGAATCGATCCTGTCGTCATCGCTGCGTACGCTCTCTTCTTGAATCCGGGGACGAGGCCAGGCCGCCGCCGTCGCGTGCCTCCGGCGGCCTCACGCCGGAAGCTCGATGCGGACGCCCGTTCCTTCTCCCGGCTGGCTCGAGACGCTTATCGTACCGCCGAGTCCCTCGATGATGTTCCGTGAAATCGCCAGCCCCAGGCCGGTGCCGGTGCGCCGGGTGGTGAAGAACGGATCGAAGATCCGGGCGAGGTCGTCCGCCTGAACGCCGACGCCGTCGTCTTCCACCTCGATGGCGATGCGTCCCGCCGGCGTCCGCGACGTCGCCAGCCGGATGGCGGGCGCGGAGAGGGCAGGGGCCCCGGCCGGGCGCGCCAGCACCGCGTGCCGGGCGTTGGTCAGGACGTTGACCAGCGCCAGCCGCAGCCGCTCGGCATCGGTGACGATCGCCGCCAGGCTGGGGTCGAGGTCCAGCGCCATCGGCAGCGGCGGACCGTCCGCCGCGTCCACGGCGCGGGCCGCATCGCGGCAGACCGCGTTGACGTCCACCGGCGCCAGCTCGAAGGCGATCGGTCGCGCGAAATCCAGCACCTCGGAGACGATCCGGTTCAGCCGCGCCACCTCCTCGTCGATGTCCGCCACCGCCGACCGCAGCTGCTCCGGCGCGACCGGGTCCCGCTTCAGGCCGCGCAGCGCCGCCTTGATGATCATCAGCGGGTTCCGGATCTCGTGGGCGACGACGGTGGAGAGCCGCCCCAGTGACGACAGCCGCTCGCGCTGCGCCGCCTCCCGCTGGAACCTGGCAATCGACTGGGTCATGACGTTGAACGTCGTCGCCACCAGCCGCGCATCCTCGTCGTCCCACCGCGTGCGGTCGGGCAGCGCGATCTTTCTGGTGAGGTCGCCGGTGGCCGCCATTTCGCGCATCGTCGCGGTGATGGCGCCGAGCGGGCGGGTCACGGTGCGGGCCACCGCGTAGCTGAGGATGATGGCGGCGAGGACGGCCAGGAACGCCGTGCCCGCCAGTTCGCGGTGGACGATCTGGAGGAACCGCAGCCGCTCGGTCCGCGATCGCAGGATCAGCGCCGTCGGGACGGGGGAGGGCATCGCCGGCGAGCGGATCGCCGCCGAAGTCAGCGGCAGCGGCCGGTTGACGAAGACATACTCGCTGTCGCCCAGCGTCACCGTGCCGACGAGGCCGGCGCCGACCAGCGAGGCCCGCGCCAGCGCTTCGTTGAAGCGCGCCGGCAGCGTCGACGCCTGAATCTCGTGCCCGAAGGCGAACGCCACCTCGCTCTGCGTCAGCGCCTTGAAGCGCTGGGCGGCCTCCTGATCGAGGCTCGATCCGACGCTGACCGTGCCCATCAGCTCCGGCCCGAGGAAGCTCGGGACCGAGGCCACCTGGATGACGCCGCCGGCCTGGCTCCAGAGCGACAGCGCCTCGTGTCCCTCGGTCGCGCGCCGGATGGCGTCGGCGGCGTCGCCGTCGTCACGCGCCATCCGCCGCCGCCCCGCCTCCGCCAGCACCCGGCCCGAGGGGTCGGTGACGACGAACAGATCCGAGCCGATGCGGCGCTGATACTCCTCGGCGAGCGGCTGCACGGTCGGGCCGTCTCTGGTGTACAGCGCAGCCTTGAGGTTCGAAAGGTCGGCGATCAGCGTCGCCTCGCGGGTGAAATGGTCGAAGAGGGAGATGCGATATTCCTCGAGCAGCGTCCCGGCCTCCTCGACGCCGCGCCGCAGCTCGCTTTCAGCCTGGGTGGTCACCGCCACGTTGACGCGGTAGACGGCCACACCAATGGTCAGCACCGCGAGCAGCGCGGAGGCGAAGAAGATGCGGTTACTGAGCGAGGAGACCAGGCTCATCGTTTGCGCAGGTTGACGTTCAGCTCGACCTCGCCGCCGCCCTCAGGGATGACCACCCGCTGGGCATCGAGCGGCGCCGATTCGTTCCAGGTCATCACCGTGTAGCTACCCGGCGGGATGCCGTCGATGCGGTAGCGCCCGTCCTCGCCCGCCACCGCGAAGTAGCGGTGCGCGAACACCAGGATGAAGGCGCTCATGTGCGAATGGATGTCGCAGAACACCCGGACGATGCCGGGGCGCTCGAAGCGGACCGACTTCGAGCGACCGACCGCGTAGCGCCCCAGATCGAACGACTTCGTCTTCGAGAGCGAGAACACGTTGTGGTAGGTGCGATCGCTATTGGGAAATTCCACCGTCGATCCCGCGACGATGGCCAGCACGTGCGGGACGAAGGTCTTGTTGCGCTGATCCATCCGGGCCACCGGCTCGTCGCGAGAGTCGAAGGCGGCGCGCGGCGCGGGATCGAGATAGACGACGCTGCGCCGATCCACCGGGAGGCCGGCGCCCATCGTGACATCGGCGACGTTGGGACGGTCGACGCTGGTGGCGGGTCCGGATGGCAGCGTGACGCGGCCGCGGATGGCGCCTGGCGCGGCGGCTGCGGCCGCACCCGGCGCCGCGCCGCGCGGCGCGGCCACGCCCAGCGCGAGCAGTGCGAGGAAGCAGGTGATGGCGGACAGTCGCAGCATCAGAACCAGTAGGCGAGCTGGACCGAGGGAATGGTGCGTCCGCGCACCCGGCCGCCGTCGCGGCGGTTCCGCTGCACCGCCATCCGCGCCACCAGATTGCGCCGCAGGTAGTACCCGGCGGCGGCCTCGACCCGCGACACCGGAGCGTCCCAGGGCAGCGTTACCGAGCTGCCGGTCAGCCTCGAGAACCCGAGGTGGTCGATCCGGCCGGCGACGAACACCCGCGGCGTGAGGCGGTAGCGTCCCTCCACCCATCGTCCCAGCGCGCTGACGGCGCCGGCCTGCGCGGGCGGCAGCGGGACGGGGAGCGCCCAGCGGCTGAACACCAGTTCGCCCCGGACAATCCAGTGGCCGCGCGAATATTCGGCGTCGGCGCCGAAGGCCCGCTGCTGGGCGGAGCCGGCGGCGGGCAGCCCGCGCGCCAGCCACTCGCCGGCGGCGCCCGAAGCGCCGACGACGAGGCCGATGATCGGGGTGACGGCGACGCGTCCCGAGATCTGCTTTCCGGCGTTGTCGTCGCCGACCCGCGGATTGGACAGCGTGCCGTTGGTCAGCGCGGCGGAGACCTGGACCGTGGAACCGGTCCAGGCGGCTCCCACCCCGGTGTCCCAGCGGAAGCCGCTGACGAGCGGCACGCCGGGCTCCACGGCTTGCGAGCCCAGGGGAAAGCTCGGGCGCCAGCCGCGGCCGCGCATCCTCAGGAGATCATCGGCGACGACGGGCGCGGCGTCGCTGCGCAACGACGTCAGGTATTGGTAGGCGAGCGGGTAGCCGATGACGGCGTTGTCGGTCCCATAGGCCCGCCGCGCGAACGCCCCGAAGGCGGGAGGAATGCGCCCCGCGGTGACGTCGAACGGCCGGTCCCGGAAGGGCCGGATGCGCGCGTAAGCGGCGTAGACCCTGGGCCCCTCCAGGTTTTCGGACCGGACCTCGGACGCCAGCGCCAGCCACCCGGCCGGCTTCCAGACGGCCGAGGCGCTCAGCCTGAAGAGGCGCATCGCGTCGTGTTCGTAGTCGGTGTAGTTGAAATAGGCCTCGTTGTCGGTCGGGCCGATGGTGGCGACGGCCTCGGCGCTGACCACCAGCCGGCCGTCCGGGGTCCGCAGCGGGCTCTCGGGCAGGCCCTGGCCTGCCGCGCGGACGGCCGTCATCAGGCAGGCCGCGCCGAAAATCAGGCGATGGAGCGCAGGGAACATGGGTACGGCCCCGGGAGCGCGGGAATAACGCCCATTATAGCGACTCTGCCTTGATCGGCCGGGCTCCACGGTATATAACTAAGAAGCGCGATTATGGAATCATGTTCCGCATACTGGAATGACTAACCTGAACGCCGAGGGGACGTCCTCCGCCGACCCCGCCGCCGCTCCCGACCGCGGACGGCTGTCGTCGCTCGAAAAGGCGCTGGACGTGTGTGAAGCGCTGGCCGCGGCGCCGCGGGGTCTCAGTGTGACGGATCTGGCGCGGGCGCTTCGCCAGCCGCCGCCGACGGTGCACCGGC
>JBDTOB010000146.1:0-6613 GCA_039933435.1 Acidobacteriota bacterium
TCCTTCTCGACCTTGCCCTTGCCGACGGCGATGACCTTGCCCTGCTGGGGCTTTTCCTTGGCGGTGTCGGGGATGATGATGCCGCCGACCTTCTGTTCGCCTTCTTCGAGGCGCAGCACGATGACGCGGTCGTGCAGGGGACGAATCTTGACTGCGGTTGCGGTTGTGGCCATAGACGTTCTCTCCGATGTCTGTGAGGCGGGCGTGCCGCCTCGGTTGTACGGCGGGACGCGTGCCCCGCCAGCTCCCAAACGACCGAAATACGGTGTAAATGAAGCCAGGCAGCTCTGCTGCTTAGCAATCAGCAGAACCGACTGCTAATTGTACAGGAACCGGCGGCGGTGTCAAGCAGTCGGGAGGGGAGAGTGCTAAAAAGAGGTTCGGGGTTCCGGGTTCGGGGTTCCGGGTTCGGGGTTCAGGCGCCGATGCGCTTGATGCGGTAGTCGGTGATCTTGCGCGCGATGGTGTTGCGGTGCAGGCCCAGCAGCTCGGCGGCGTCGCCGACGTTCCCCTTCGAGCGCTGCAGCGCCCGCGTGATGAACACCTTCTCGAACTCGCGCCGGGCGTCGTCGTAGAGGACCCCCTTGTCGAGCAGATCCTGCACCAGCTTCTCGAGTTGATCGCGCACGGTTACTGGAGCTCGCGCCCCGACAGCAGACGGAAGGCGTCGAGATACTTGTCCCGCGTCCGCCGCACGACCTCGTCGGGCAGGGACGGCACCGGGGGCTGCTTGTTCCAGCGCACCTCTTCCAGATAGTCGCGGACGAACTGCTTGTCGAAGCTCGGCTGGCCGTGGCCGGGCTCGTAGCTGTCGCGCGGCCAGAAGCGCGACGAGTCCGGCGTCAGCACCTCGTCGATCAGCACGACATCGGTCGAGGGATCGCCGGCGCCGACCAGGCCGAATTCGAACTTGGTGTCGGCGATGATGATGCCCTTCGACTCGGCGTGCTCGGTGCCGCGGCGGTAGATCTCCAGCGTCAGCGCCTTGAGCCGCGCCACCAGGTCCCGGCCGACCAGCCGCCCGGCTTCCTCTTCGCTGACGTTGACGTCGTGACCGGTGTCGGCCTTGGTCGCAGGGGTGAAAATCGGCTCCGGCAGGCGGTCCGATTCGCGCAGCCCGGCGGGGAGCTTGACGCCGCAGACGCTGCCGCTCTGCTGGTACTCCTTCCACCCCGATCCGGACAGGTAGCCGCGCGCCACGCACTCGATCGGCACCGGCTCGGTACGCCGCGCCAGCATCGTCCGCCCGCGCAGCACGTCGCGATGGCGGCGCGCCGCCCCGGGGAAGGTCTCGACGTCGATCGAGATCAGATGATGCGGCACGAGATCGCCGATACGCTCGAACCAGAAGCTGGAGAGCTGGGTCAGCACCTTGCCCTTGTCCGGGATGCCGGAGCCGAGCACGTAATCGAAGGCGGAGATCCGATCGGTCGCCACGATCAGCAGCCCGGGCTCCCCGGATGCGAGCGGCAGCTCGTAGACGTCGCGGACCTTGCCGCGGCGGTTGAGGACGAGACCTTCGAGCGATGTATCGAGCAGGGGGACGGTGGAAAGCACTGTGAACCTCGCGAGAACGTGGAAGCTTACCGGCGGAATCCGGGCGAGTCAAATCGCCGCCGGCGTCATCGTTCCCTGATGACGATGTCGGCGCGGGCGGTGCGGATGCGCAGCAGCGGGCCGCCGCCTCGCACCGGCCCGGCGGCGTGGTGCGCGTCGCCGTTGACGGTGGGGGTGAGGCCGCCGCTCGGGACGGTCAGGTCGCCGCCCGAGGTGGTGGCGTCGAGCTCGAAGCCGCCGGCGGCCGGGGTCACCTCGACCGAGCCCTCGCCCTCGCTGCGGATCGTCAGCGGCGCCGCCGCGGCGGCGTCGATCCGGACCTCGGCATTGCGGACGTCGAGCCGCGCCTCGGTGTGCAGATCGGCAATCGAGACCGATCCCCCGACCGCCGTGACGCTCAGCAACCCGCGTGCCCGGCGCAGCTGATCGAGGGTGACGTCGGACCCCTGCGAGTCGACCTCGACGGCGCCGCCGAGGTCGCCGGCGCGCAGCTCGCCGCCGCGGATCTTCACCGCGATATCGCCGCGGATGCGCTGCAGGCGCGCGTCCGAGCCGCTGAGCTCGAGCTCCACCGCGCCGGCATCGGACACGGTCAGGTCCCCGTTGCGATGCGCGCCGGTGACCGCTTCCCTGATGTCGCGGATTCTCGCCTCGCCGCGCGACCCCGACAGCTCGAGCGCCTCGATGCCGGCGACCGAGAGCGGGCTGCCGCTCTCCTGGAGCGTGACCCGCAGCCGGGTCGGCACCTTGAGCGTGAGCCGGAGCGTCCGCTGCGTTCCTTCGACGGGATACTCGATGCGCGCCGCGAGCTCCGCGCCGGTGGTCTCGATCTCGACGTGCGTGGCCGCCGCCAGGCGCTTCGCCTCGGCGTCGTCTTCGCCATTCGACCGCACCAGAATCTCGGCTTCGATGTCGGCGCGGTCCTCGCCGACGATGGTCAGGGCGCCGTTGCGGGAGAACACCCGCAGCGAGGTGGCCTCCGCGGTGACGGGGTGATGGGTGGTGGTGGTGGTCTCCACCGAGGCCCGGTTGGCCCGGAAGCCGCGCCGGAAGTGGTCGGCAATCCGGCTGAATGAAAAGCCGGTCTCGCCCGGGGCCGGCGGCGGCGCCGACGCCTGGTAGACGATGGCGCCGAGCAGCAGGAACCCGACGACGAGCAGTAACTCACGTTTACCCATAGAATTGGAGCCAGCGTTGTAGTAGAGTTCGCCGGGAACGTCCGGCCGAGGCTGGACACGGCCTGCCGAGGCTGGAACACGGCCCAGCCGAGCACCCCCCGGATTCTAATCCCGACGGCACTACTGATGCGGTCACCAGTTCGAACCGTCCTGATCTTCCTGCTCACCGTCGGGCTGCTGGGCTTCGCGTTCCGGCATACCGACTTCGCGGGAGTCTGGGCCGAGACGCGGCGCGCCAACGGCGGGCTGCTGGGCCTGGCCGTGGTGGTGACGGCCCTGACGTATGCGATGCGCGCCTGGCGCTGGCAGTCGCTGCTGGCGCCCATCGGACCGACCCGGTTTGTGAACGCCTTCGCGACCACTGTCATGGGCTTCGCCGCCAGCGCGGTGCTGCCGGCGCGGGCCGGGGAGGTGCTGCGCCCCTATCTGCTGGCCCGGCGCGAGCACCTCAATCCCGCGTCGGTGTTTGCCACCATCGTGCTCGAACGGCTGCTGGACCTGGCGACGGTGCTGCTGCTGTTCTCGGCCTTCGTCTTCACCGCCGCGCCCGGCGTGATTTCGGGCGATCCCAGCCAGCTGGCGCGCGTCAAGTTCGGCGGCGGGCTGGCGGCGCTCGCGGCCGTCGGCGGCCTGGGGCTGCTCTTCGCGCTGGCCGGCCACCCCGAACGGCTCGGCCGGGCGGCGCTCGGCGCCGAGCGTGTCCTGCCGGCACGGCTGGCGCGGCTGGTGTCGGCGCTGGTCGAAACCTTCGCGCGCGGGCTGGTGGTGATGCGGGTGCCGCGCCGGCTGCTGACGGCGCTGGCGCTCTCGTTTCCGATGTGGATGTCGATCGCCGCCGGCATCTGGCTCACATCCCTCGCATTTCACATTACGTTTCCTTATCCCGCTTCGTTCCTCGTGATGACGATTCTGGTGGTCGGCGTCGCCGCCCCCACCCCTGGGGCGATCGGCGGCTTCCACCTCGCCTACCAGTTCGCGGTGACGACGTTTTTCGCGGCTGCCGCCGATCGCGCCGCCGGCGCGGCTATCGTGCTGCACGCGATTTCGTTCGTTCCGGTCACGCTGCTCGGCATCGCCTTCATGATGCGCGAGGGACTGACCCTGGCGGGGGCCCGCCGGATGGCGGCCGACGCGGCCGATCGGGCCGGTGAGGCCGGGACCGGCGACGGGCTGACGCCCGCGCCGCGGATGGAGAACAGCGCGCCATGAAATGCCCGTATTGCGGCAACATGGGAGACAAGGTCGTCGACTCCCGCGAGAGCAAGGAAGGGGACGTGATCCGCCGCCGCCGGCAGTGCCTCGGCTGCGGCAAGCGCTTCACCAGCCGCGAGCGCCTCGAGGACATCGAATACCGGGTGGTGAAGAAGGACGGCAACCGCGAGGCCTTCCAGCGTCAGAAGATGATCGCCGGCCTGCTCACCGCGTCCGAGAAGCGGCCGGTCAGCATCCAGCAGCTGGAGGCGATTGCCGATCGCATCGAGTCGGAGTTGCAGGAGCGCCACGAGCGCGAGATGACGACCGAGGAGATTGGCGCCCGGCTGATGCAGGAGCTCAAGCAGCTCGATCAGATCGCCTACGTGCGGTTCGCGTCGGTCTATCGGCAGTTCCGCGATGTCGGGCAGTTCAAGCGCGAAGTCGACGAGCTGCAGAAGTCGAAGGGCTGAGGCAGGCGCCCGCCCGATGCCCACCGTGCGCGACGCCAGCCGCCCCCGCCTTCCGGCCCGGCCACCGCGCCCCGCGGCGGCCGCCGAGCGCCGGCCGTTCCGCGACAACCCCCGCCTCATTCTCCTCGGCATTGTCCTGCTCTTCGGAGCGCTCGCCGGCATGGTCTGGTTCGCCGACCATTCCCCGGGCCTGAATCCCGACTTCCTCACCGAGGTCGTGCTCTACGCGCTCTCGGCGGCCGACCTGTCGATGGTGCTGGCGCTGACCTTTTTCCTGGCCCGCAACATCGTCAAGCTGTTCGTCGAGCGCCGCCGCGGGCTGCCGTTCTCGCGCTTCCGCGCCAAACTGGTGATGGCGCTGCTCGGCCTGACGATCATTCCCTCGGTGCTGGTGCTGCTCGTCGGCGGAGAGCTGATCCGCAGCAGCACCCAGTTGTGGTTCAGCCAGCCGGTCGACGAAGTGCTGCGATCGGCGGTGGAGATCGGCGGCGACTACTACCGCGAGCACGAAGGCATCGTCGGCGGCCACGCCGCGCGCATCGCCGGCGCCATGCCGGCCGGCGCCGTGCAGGCGGGCAACATCGAGGCGGTCCGCCGCGCCATCGCCCCGGAGGTGACCGGCGGCCGGGTGGGGATGGTCGAGATCTACCGGCTGACGCCCGCAGGACCGCCGGTGCCGCTGATGGCGGTCGAGTCCCCGTCGCTGCCGCCCGGCCACCTCCGCGCGCAGGCCGATCGGCTGGCCGCGAAAGTGGCGTCGGGCAGCCCCGACACCCAGTCGGTCGATCCACTGGAAGCGGGCAGCGAGCTGGTGCGGGCCGGCGCGCTGATCCGCGATCCCGTTACCGGCACGGCCGTCGGGGTGGTGATCGCCAGCGACCACCTCCGCGGGGATCTCGCCCTCCACGCCCGGCGCATCACCGAGGCCTACGAGAACTACAACCAGCTGCGCGTCGTCCGGCGCCCGCTCGAGGGGGTCTACCTGTCGCTGTTCCTGATGATGACGCTGATGATTCTGGTCAGCGCCACCTGGACGGGGCTCTACCTGGCCAAACGCATCACCCGCCCGGTGCAGCTGCTGGCCGCCGGGGCGCGGGAGATCGGCGCCGGCCGGCTCGATCACCGGATCGAGCCGGAAACGCGCGATGAGTTCGGGTCGCTGGTCGAGGCCTTCAACACCATGGCGGGGGAGCTGGCGGCGAGCCAGCGGAAACTGGAGCGCTCGCGGCTCGATCTCGAGCGCAAGAACCTCCAGCTCGACGAGCGCCGCCGCTACATCGAGACGGTCCTCGAGCGCATCGCCACGGGCGTGGTGTCGGTGGCCGCCGACGCCAGAATTGAAACGGTCAACACCGCCGCGCTGCGGCTGCTCGAGCTCGACCGGTCGGTGATCGGCACCCCCTCCGCAGAAGCCTTCGGCCGCGAAGACCTCCGTCCGCTCGACACCCTGCTGCAGCGCGTCCGCCGCACGCCGTCGGGGACCGCCGCGCAGGAGATCGCCATGGTGCGCGAGGGGCGCGAGCTGCATCTCGCCGCCGCGGCGACGCCGCTGCAGGGGGAGGAAGGCGATGCGGCCGGCGCGGTGCTGGTCTTCGACGACGTCACGCCGCTCATCCGCACCCAGCGCGTCGCCGCCTGGCGCGACGTCGCCCGGCGGCTGGCGCACGAGATCAAGAATCCGCTGACCCCGATTCAGCTGTCGGCCGAGCGCATGCGCCGGCATTTCGCCGGCGCCCCCGAAGCGGCGCGCGCCCTGGTCGAAGAGTGCTCGAGCACCATCGTCAGCGAAGTCGAATCGCTCAAGGCGCTGGTCGATGAGTTCGCGCAGTTCGCGCGGATGCCGGCGCCGCGCGCGGTGCCCGCCGATCTGCACGCCGTGCTCGAGGAGGCGCTGCAGCTCTACAACGGGCTGTTCCGCGAGATCCGGATCGAGCGGCGGTTCGCCGCGGCGCTGCCGCCGGTGCGCATCGATGCCGAGCAGATTCGCCGGGTGATGATCAACCTGGTGGACAACGCCGTCGAGGCGCTCGGGGGCAGCGGCGCCGGGGCCCGCCCCGACGGCACGCCGCCGACAATTGTCGTCGAGACCCGGCGCGACGCCGCGCACAGCGTCGTCCGCGTCACCGTCGCCGATAACGGCCCGGGGCTGCCAGCCGCCGACCGCGACAAGCTGTTCATGCCCTACTATTCCACCAAGCAGCGGGGCAGCGGCCT
>JBDTOB010000147.1:0-6585 GCA_039933435.1 Acidobacteriota bacterium
GCTCGACTCGAAGTTGGTCTGCGAGCCGTCGTAGTCCACGCCCAGGCCGCCGCCGACATCGAGGAACTTCAGCCCGGCGCCGGCCTTGACCAGCTCGGTGTAGACGCGGGCCGCCTCGTTGAGCGCCCCCTTGACGATGCGGATGTTGGGGATCTGGCTGCCAAGGTGGAAGTGCAGGAGGTTGAAGCAGTCCTGCATGCCGCGCGACTTCAGCTCTTCCAGGCCACGCAGGACTTCCGCCACCGTCAGGCCGAACTTGGAGCGGTAGCCGCCCGAGCCCTGCCAGCGGCCGCCGCCGCGCGCCGCGAGCTTGACCCGCATGCCGATCTGGGGGCGGACCCCGACTTTCTCGGCGTACTTCAGGATCAGGCCGAGCTCCGTGTACTTCTCGACTACGGGGATGACGTTGCGCCCGATTTTGTGGGCGAGCATCGCCATCTCGATGAATTCCGCGTCCTTGAAGCCGTTGCAGATGATCGGCGTGTCGTTGTACGCCTGGGCCATCACCGCGAGCAGCTCGGGCTTGGAGCCGGCCTCGAGCCCGAAGCCGTATTCACGGCCGAAATCGAGCACTTCCTCGACCACCTGGCGCTGCTGGTTCACCTTGATGGGGTAGACGCAGATGTACTTCCCCTCGTACTGGTGCTGGGTGATGGCCGCCTTGAAGGCGTTGTGGATGTCGCCGACGCGGTGGCGCAGGATGTCGCTGAAGCGCAGCAGCACCGGCAGGCCGATGCCCCGCAGCAGCAGGTGGTCGGTGAGCTGCTTGAGGTCGATGGACCGGGCCGGATCCTTGGTCGGATGCACCAGCACGTGACCGGATGCGGAGATGGAGAAGTAGCCCTTTCCCCATCGCTCGATCTCGTAGAGGTCGGTGGCATCAGCCACGGTGAACGCGTCGCCGGATTTCAGGTTGCGGAAGCCGCGAGTGGTCGCAATGCTCACGCGATCATGATACACACGTTTTTCCGAAAAGAGAGGGGCGAGACGCGGCACGGGTCGGGTGCCAACGGGCCGGGTGCCGGAGTGCCAGAGGGCCGGTGACCACAGGGCGTGGGAAAAAAAGCGCACAGGGACGAATCGCCATCGATCAGGGACCAACGGCGCTCGCGGTGACGCGGGCGGGGTAGCCGTGGGAGCGGCGAGCCCGGCGGGGCCGGAATTATTGCGCTGGCGTAAGCCGAAACGGGCTCCGATGCCGTCTAATGGTCCAGCGGTTTGCCCCACCGTGGGGCCCCGGGCTCTGGGATAAGCATGAAACCACCGGCGGATCGTCTGCTCGATCTGAACGGCGCTGGTGCGGACCTGCCCGCGCCGGCACGGCCCCGCTATGGGCTGCGCTGGCAGCCCGTCCTCGCCGTCTCCACGCTGCTCACCATCGTCTCCTCGGCGCTGGCGCTGCAGTTCACCGGCACCATCGACAAGGCCTGGGGCGACTGGACCACCATCATCGTCCTCAACGCCACCTATTGGTACACCTGGGCGCTGTTTACCCCTGCCATCGTCTGGCTGTCGCAGCATTTCCGGCTCGAGCGCCAGGGGATTGGAATCGCCTTCCTCGTGCACGCCCCGGCCGTGGCCCTCTTTTCCTTCGGACACATCGCCGCGATGGCGGCGGTGCGGTGGTGGATGGCGGTCTCGCAGGGCATGGAATACTCCTGGTGGGTGCGGGTCCAGCGGTCGACGCTGGAAACGGTCGACTGGGAAATGATGACCTACTGGGCGATCGCCAGCCTCAGCCTCGCCGTCCTCTACTACCGTGAATCGCGCGACCGCGAGCTGCGCTCCTCGCAGCTCGAGACCCGGCTGGTCGCCGCCCGGATGGCCGCCCTGCAGCAGCAGCTGCAGCCGCACTTCCTGTTCAACACCCTGCACGCGGTGTCGAGCCTGATGCACAGCGACGTCGAGGCGGCCGACCGCATGCTGATCCGTCTCAGCGACCTGCTGCGGATGACGCTCGAGCACGTCGGCCACCCGGACGTCACCCTCCAGACCGAGCTCGACTTCGTCTCGAAGTATCTCGAGATCGAGCAGACCCGCTTCGCCGATCGCCTCATCGTCCGCTTCGACATCGATCCCGACGCCCTCGACACCCTGGTGCCGTCGCTGCTCCTCCAGCCGCTGGTCGAAAACGCCGTCAAGCACGGCATCGCCAGGAAGGCGGGGCCGGGGCACATCGACATCACCGCGCGCCGCGATCACGACAAGCTCCGGATCGAGATCCGGGACGACGGCGCCGGGCTGACGGAGAACGCGCTCTCGGCATTGCAGAAGGGGATTGGCGTGTCGACCACGCGGGCGCGGCTGCAGCACCAGTTCGGGGCCGATTTCCGTTTCGAGTTCCATCACCACAAGCCGGGGGTGACGGTGGTCGTCGCCGTGCCGTGGCGCGAGGACCACCACGGCCGGACCGGAACCCAGGCCGGGGACCAGGCGCAGGCCGGTCCCGGGCCAGGGGGCGGCCGGCCCTATCTCAGGGAGAGGACGATATGAAGAGAATCCGCACCCTCGTGGTCGACGACGAGCCGCTGGCGCGCGAGCGGCTGACCTCTCTCCTCTTCAACGAAGCGGACATCGATATCGTCGGGCAATGCCGCGACGGCGAGGAGGCGGTGGCCTCGATCACCAACCTCTCGCCCGACCTGGTGTTTCTCGACGTCCAGATGCCGCAGATGGACGCTTTCGAGGTGATCGACGCGGTCGGCGGCGACCGCATGCCGCTCGTGATCTTCGTGACCGCGCACGACCAGCACGCCCTGCGGGCGTTCCAGGTAAAGGCGCTCGATTACCTGCTCAAGCCGTTCGATCGCGAGCGCTTCACCGATGCGCTGCAGCGGGCGCGCCGCCAAATCGAGCGGGACGAGACCGGCGACCTCGGACGCCGGCTGCTGGCGCTGGTCAAGGACCTGCGGAAGGATCAGCCGAGGTCGGAGCGCCTGGTGGTCAAGTCTGGCGGGCGGCTGTTCTTCCTGAGGGCGGATGAAATCGACTGGATCGAGGCCTCCGGCAACTACGTGCGGCTGCACGTCGGCAACACCGCGCACCTCCTGCGCGAGACGATGAATGCCCTCGAGGGGCGCCTGGACCCCGAGAAGTTCTTCCGCATCCACCGGTCGCGGATCGTCAACATGGAACGCATCCAGGAGCTCCAGCCCTGGCTGAACGGCGAGTATTCGGTGGTTCTGAGGACCGGGACGCGCCTGCCCCTCAGCCGCGGCTGCCGGGAGAAGCTGCAGGAGCGACTGCGCGCCTGAGGCGCAGCCCGCACACGCGGTCGGGGCCGCGCAATTTCCGTGATCAGTGGTCTGAAACGTAACGCCGCCCGGCGACGGACCATTGCGGATTCTAAAAATCCGGCCGATTTTCCAACGGCATTCCCTTTGCCTTTTGACCGTCGTTGTCCATTTCCGTCAGGCCTTCCCGGGGGTGCCGAACGATGGATGTGTGCGCGGTCCGGCGGGGCTCACTCTCGGTGGATTCGATGTGGAGCGCGGCCGCCGGCCGCTGCGGGATCAGTGTGCTGCTCGTCACCCCAGACGGCGAGCTGCGGGCCACGGCGCGGCGCGTCCTCGAGCGCGCGGGCTACGACGTCGCGGATGCGGCGCATTCGGGGCACGCGCTGCTCGCCTGCCTGACGGGCCGCCGGGTCGACATCGCGCTGGTGGAGACGGCCTTCGAGGACATGCCGGGCCTGGCGCTCGTCGAGAAGCTGCGCCGGCGGCAGCCGGGGCTGCGCGCCGTCTACGTCGGACAGCCGGACGCCGCGCCGCAGCCGGACCGGCTGGCGCGGCCGCTGAGCAGCGACGCGCTGCTCGAACACATCGAAGCGCTCATTTCGGTGCCGGCATCCTGAACAACGAATCTTCCACCGGCACGTTGAACTCCACCCTGTCGATCGTCGTCGAGGCACTGACCGTGCCGTTGACACGCTGGCGGATGGAAAACGGCACCATCCGGCCGTCAACCTCCCGGTAGTCGCCGAGCTCGGTGGCAATCGTCGTCGGCGTCCCGCCGGGATTCACCGTGACCGAGACGACTCGCTCGAGCCCGGTGGAGGCATCCAGGTAGTAGTCCTGCGGCGGCCCGCCCTTCTTTGTCACCTTGAGGTGAAACACCTCGGCCCCTTCCCGCTTCTCTTTCCCGACCAGGGCAATCGCCGTCCCCTTCTCCTTGTAGTCCACGAAGACGCTGTCGAACTCGGCGTCCTGGCGGGCGTAAGCGCCCTGCGGGCCGGGCGCCTGCTGGGGCGGCATCGAGCCGCGCGCCATCCACAGGGTGGTGCCGTCGAAGGCACTGACAACGGTCTCGCCGTTCAGGACCTGTTCCCGCCGCATCAGGTTGGGTCGCTTGGCCACCATGGTGATGGCGGCGCTCTTCGCATCACCCTCGGGGAGATCCCTGGCGGTGACGTGGCCGGTCATCCGCACGGTCGAGGTGGCGCGAACCTTCTCGATCCCTCCCTTGGCGTCGAGGTTCATCTTGATGATGTCGTCGAGCGTCTGGGCGGCGAGCGTGCCGGGAACGAGGCACCCGAGTGCCACGACCGCGGCAAAGGCGGAAAGCGTACGACGCATCAGCGTTCTCCTCTGTAAGCTTGAGGGGCCGGCAGGCTGGTTCGATTGTGCCACGGGGCGGCGGCGGACGGGGTGGTGTACAGAGAAACGCACGGGGCGCGGCGCGCCCCATGCGGTCGATCGCGGCGTAAAAAGCAGGGTCAGGCGCGGCGGCGAACCATCATGCGATAGATGGCCAGCAGGAGAATCGCTCCGACAATCGACATCAGGTAGCCGGCGCCAGAGCTGTCGCCCGGTTGGCTGCCAGTGAAGGCGCGCCCGATGAAGCCGCCGATGAGCGAACCGGCGATACCCAGCAGGATGGTGACGATAAAGCCGCCCGGATCCTTGCCCGGCATCAGAAGCTTGGCGATCACGCCGACCACAAGACCGAATACGATCCACGAGAGAATAACCATGGGTCTCCCCCTCCGTTCTGCGGGAATCGCATGCAAGTGCGCGACCAAGACACCACGGTAGAGGTGGCGCCAGCGTTTCCTAAGAGTTTTATGAGTGAACCCGGAAGGCTCAGGCGGCGGCGCGGCTGTCCTGGACAGCGAAGAGCTCCGGCGCGCGCTGGCGGAGGAAGGCCACGACATGGCTGCCGGGCGTGGCGCCGCTGAAGACGGTCGAGGCGGAAAAGTAGACCAGCCCGGCCACGCCGGCCGCGGCCCAGAAGCCAGCCCCGAGGAAAGCCGACGCCGAGGCGGCCAGCGAGAGCGTGCAGGCGGCGTCGACGGCGGCCGACACCGCCCGCGGCGCCAGCCGGATTCGCCGAGCCCGGATCTCCGCCCGGGCCTCGCGCCCGACGGCGCGGCGGTCGGCTCCCGTCGGCAGCAGCGTCGTCTCGTCGATGCCCGCGGGGTCGTGGCCGATCAGTGCCGCCTGGGCCTTCATGATGCGCGCGGTGCGGCGGTCGCCGACCGCGGGAAACAGCCGGCAGAACTCGTCGACCAGTTCGTCTTCGTCCAGGCCGATGACCTTGGCGTAGTCGCGCACGAAGGCGCGCGCGAAGATGCCGGACGGCCACTTGGTGAAGTCGTTGCTCTCGAGGCCGACCCAGAGCTCCGGACCGACTTTGGTCAAGCCGGCAAGTGCGGTGAGGGTGATGCCGCGGCGTTCGCGTTCGCTGCGGAGACGTGGACCGAAGGTAACCTGTTCCGACATGGCGGGTGAGCAGCGTCGGAGCAAATTTCGCGCCGCACGGCAGAGCTCGAAAATGCGTGGATTTCCGGGGATTCATCTTTTCGCCGCGATCAGTTTCGTCAGCCATCGCCGGATTTTGAATTCGCTTTTCCGGAGCGCGAGGCGCCGCGGCGGCTTTTGCGTTTCACGGCGCCGCTTGACATGATCGCCGGCATGCCGGCGTTCTGCCTGACGCTTCATGCCGCGTATCGCTGCCGGCATGCCGGCGACTGCTGCCGCACCTGGACGGTGCCGGCGGAGCCGCACGTGGTCGCGCTGGTCGAGGCTCGCGACATCCGGCGCGGACAGAGCGGCGGCCCGCGCTTCGTGCGCCGGACCGCCGCCGGGCCCGACTGGGACGTCGCCCGCGACGCCGCCGGCCGGTGCGTGTTCTTCGACGAAGACCACGGCCGCCTCTGCCTGATTCACGCCGCCGCCGGAACCGCGGCGCTGCCGTCCGCCTGCCGTCACTTCCCTCGCGTTGTCCTCTCCGACGATCGCGGCACGTTCATTTCGCTGTCGCACTTCTGTCCGACCGCGGCGGCGATGCTGCTCGAGAGCGAGCCGCCGGCGGTGGTGGAGGCGCCAGCCTCGCTGCGGCTGGAGGAGCCCGTGGAAGGCATGCAGGCGGCAGGCGCGCTGCCGCCGCTCGTGCGCCCCGGCCTGCTCAGCGACCTCGAGGGATACGCCGCCTGGGAGCGCGCCGGCATCGCCACCTTCGCCCGTCCGGACCTGACGTGGCGACAGGCGCTCGATCGGCTCGCGGGAGCGACGGAACGGGTGCGCCGATGGGCGCCCGGCGACGGCAGCCTGGCGGCTCATGTCGAGCGGGCGTTCGCCTCCGGCG
>JBDTOB010000148.1:0-6558 GCA_039933435.1 Acidobacteriota bacterium
CGCACCAGCGTATTCCACAACTCGTAGCCCTTCGGCGTCAGGTGCAGGCCGTCCGCCTGCAGCAGATCCTTGCGGGGCTTCTCGTCCCACCCGAGCATCGGCCCGTCCACGTCGACGAACCCGAGCCGATCGTCGGTCTCGCTGTAGGCGCGGATCAGCGCATTCGCCGCCCGCACCTTGCCGACGATCGCCCACCGCAGCACGCTCGGCTTGATGGCGATGAAGGCGATCCGCGTCTCGGGCTGCGCCGCCCGCACCTTGCCGACAAACGCCTTGTAGTCGGCAGCGACCGTCTCCGGGGTCTTTCCGGCCGCCAGGTCGTTGTCTCCCGCATAGAAGATCACCGTCCGCGGCTTGTGCCGCAGCACCAGCAGGTCCACGTGGTCCACGGAATCGACGATCTCCGATCCCCCGAAGCCACGGTTGACCGCCTTGAGGTCCGGAAAGGACTGCCGCAGGTTCCACAGCCGGATGCTCGAGCTGCCGACAAAGACGACGCCCCCCGGCACCGGCGCGCTCGCGGCGTCCTCGGCCTCGAAGGCCGCCATCTCCTTCTGCCAGGCGGCTGGCTGAGCCGGGGCCGCTCCCTGCGTCGCTCCCTGCTGCGCCGCCACCGGTCCCCCCAGGGCTGCCACCGCGCAGACGAGCGCCACCACTCCCCGCCCCGCCCACCCCGGCGCCAACACCGCCCGATGCCCCTGTCCCATGCCGCTCAGCTCCTCTCGCCAGACGCCGCTATCCTGTCGCACCGCCGCCCCGCACGCAAGCGTCCGGCCCGGACTGAGCCATCATAGAGCGATGGACAGCCCGGAACCGGCGGCCCCCGTCCTGGCCGAGGGAGCACACCACCTCGCCCGGCATCTCTCGCTCGACGAACAGCGGATGGTCATCGCCGTCTGCCTGGCGCTTGGCGCCGAACCGGCCGGCTTCTACACGCCGGTCGTACGCGGCGGCGGGACGATGAGCGTGCGGATGATGTGCCTGGGCCGGCACTGGAACGCACGGACCTATACCTACGAGGATGTCCGCAGCGTCGACGGCCTTCGCCCGCAGCCGCTGCCGCCTCAACTCGCGGCACTGGCCGCCTGCGCCGCCAAGGCCGCCGGCTTCACCTTCCACCCCGACATCTGCATCGTCAACCACTATTCCGCCGCCAGCCGCATGGGGCTGCACCAGGACAAGGACGAGAGCCCGGCGTCGCTGGCTGCCGGTGTGCCGGTGGTGTCGTTCTCGATTGGCGACACCGCGCGGTTCCTGTTTGGCGGGCTGCGGCGGCGCGATCCGGTTGACACCCTGCTGCTCGAGTCCGGCGACGTCTTCGTCTTCGGCGCGGCCGCACGGCTGCGCTATCACGGCGTCACCCGCATCCTTCCCGGCACCGCGCCGCCTGAGCTGGGATTCGACGGACGGCTGAACCTCACTTTCAGGAAATTCTGACGATGATGCCGACCCGCGCCGCCACCGCCACCGACGTGTCCGCGCTCACCACCCTGATCAATCAGGCCTACGTCGTCGAACGCTTCTTCAAGGTGGGCGACCGCATCAGCGAGGAGGGGGTGCGCGCCCTCCAGCGGACGGGCACCTTCCTGCTGCTCGAGCGGGCCGGGGAGCTGGTGGGATCGGTGTATGTCGAGATTCGAGGGACGAGCGGCTACATCGGGCTGCTGTCGGTGCGGCCTGGCGAGCAGGGGCGCGGCTACGGCCAGGCGCTGATGGCGGCGGCCGAAGCCTACAGCGGCACGCGCGGCGCGACCGAGAGCGAGCTGCGGGTCGTGAACCTGCGCGAGGACCTGCCGCCCTTCTACCGCAAGCTCGGGTATGTCGCCGCCGGCACGGAGCCGTTTGCCGATCCGTTGGAGGCGACGCAGCCGTGCCACTTCGTCAAGATGATCAAGCCGCTCCGCCCGGCGGCGTCTTGAGGGATGATAGCGGCGTGCCCTCTGCCCTGTCCCGGTTCACCGTCACCGACGGCCGCCACTTCCGCCTGCGCCGGATGGATCCGCGCGGCGGCGCCCACCTCCGGCTGAAGAAGGAGGACGCGGCGGACGCGCTGGCGAAGACGGTCGGCCGGATTGCCGATCTTCAGGAGCAGCTCTACGCCCACCACCGCTGGGGCGTGCTGCTGATCTTCCAGGCGATGGATGCGGCCGGCAAGGACAGCGCCATCAAGCACGTGCTCTCGGGCGTCAACCCGCAGGGCTGCCAGGTGTCGTCGTTCAAGGTGCCCTCGGCGGAAGAGCTCGATCACGACTTTCTCTGGCGCACCACCGCGCGGCTGCCGGAGCGCGGCCGCATCGGCGTCTTCAACCGGTCGTACTACGAAGAGGTGCTGGTGGTGCGGGTGCACCCCGAGCTGCTGCAGCGGCAGGGGCTTCCCGCGGAGGTGATGACCCCGCGCCTCTGGGAGGAGCGCTACGAGGACATCGCCGGGTTCGAGCGGCACCTGGCGCGGAGCGGTTTCGTGATCCGCAAGTTCTTTCTCAACGTCTCCGAGGAGGAGCAGCGCGAGCGCTTCCTGGCGCGGCTGGACACGCCGGACAAGCGCTGGAAGTTCTCCCCCGGCGACATCAAGGAACGGGCCCGGTGGGCCGATTACATGGCGGCGTACGAGGAGATGATCCGGCACACCAGCGCGCCGCACGCGCCATGGATTGTCGTGCCCGCGGACCGCAAATGGCTGGCGCACCACGTCGTTTCCACGGCGGTCGTCGAGGCCCTCGAGTCGATCGACTTCAGGGGGCCGGCCTCTCCGGGCCCGACGCGGCGCGAGCTGGCGCTGGCGCGCCAGGCGCTGACCGCCCCTGCGAAGAAGCGCCGATGACACGGATGTAATCCGCGGTCGTAAATTGTGGGCGGGGCGACCGGATGTGGACGCGACCCGCGCAGGCCGGGGCGATCCTCCGTACGGAACGCGATTTGCGGATGCCCGGCCGCATCATCCCGGAGGGCACATGGACATGAAGTCGGAAGTTGGCTCGTCAATCGTCATCAAGGGCCAGGTGATCGCGAGTGAAGACCTGGTCATCAGCGGCCGCGTCGAGGGCTCGGTTAGTGTCGAGGGGCACGCGCTCATCGTCCGGGCGGGGGCGCACCTCGTCGCCGACGTCGAGGCCCGGGCCATCGACGTCCAGGGCAACGTCTCCGGGGTGCTCTGTGCGGCAGAGCTGATTTCCCTGGGTGTGTCGGCGCGCGTGACCGGCGAAGTGAGCGCGCCGGCGCTGCGCATGGAAGACGGCGCCGTGCTCCAGGGCAAGGGAGAGACGACGCGGGGGGCGCGGAGCGGCCTCCAGCTGGCCTCGTAGGTACGGCCCGGCCTACTTCTTCTTCGCGAGAATCGCCTCCATCTCGTCCATCACGCGGTTCATCTTCCGCATCGTCAGCTCGAGCGGCTCGTCGGTGGTCATGTCGACACCGGCGTCCTTGAGCAGGTCGATCGGGTACTTCGAGCCGCCGGCGCCGAGAAACGCCAGGAAGCGCTTCGTCGCCGCCGGGTCGCCGGTCATCACCTTCTCGGAGAGCGCCGAGGAGGCGGTGAACGAGGTCGCGTACTGGAAGACGTAGAAGTTCCGGTAGAAGTGCGGGATGAACTCCCACTCGTGCTGGACGTAGTCGTCCACGACGCACACCCCCTGGTCGTGGCCGTAGTACTTCCGGGTGATGTCGGCGTAGAGCTTCGAGAGCGCCTCGCCGGTCAGGGGCAGCCCCTTCTCCGCCATTTCGTGTGTCCGCAGCTCAAACTCCGCGAACTGGGTCTGGCGGAAGACCGTGCTCTTGATCCCTTCGAGGTAGTTCCCGAGCAGCGCCAGCTTCTGGTCGTCGTCCTTGATGTTCTTGAGCATGTAGTCGATGAGCAGCGCCTCGTTGAAGGTGGACGCCACCTCGGCGACGAAGATCGGGTAGTCGGCGAGCGGAAACGGCTGCGTCTTGTTCGAAAAGTACGACTGCATCGTGTGCCCGAGCTCGTGCGCCAGCGTGCTGACGTCGGTGTACTTGCCGTTGTAGTTGAGGAGCATGAACGGGTGGACGTCGTAGACGCCGCCGTTCGAGTAGGCGCCGGACTTCTTGCCGGGGCCGGGATAGAGATCGATCCAGCGCTCGGTGAAGGCGCGCCTGGCCGCGGTGGTGTACTCGTCGCCGAGCGGCTTCAGCGCCGCCATCACGTGGGTTTCGGCCTCGTCGGCGGTGTAGGTGGTATTGACCGAGGCCACGAGCGGCGCGTAGAGATCGTAGTAGTGCAGCACTGAGACCCCCATCATGCGCTTGCGCAGCGCGAGATAGCGATGGAAGGTGGGCAGGTTGCGGTTGACGCCGTCGATGAGGCGCATATACACCGTGGTCGGGATGTTGGCGGCATCGAGCGACCGTTCGAGCGCGCTGCCGTACTTGCGCGCCCGGGCGTAGAAGATGTCGGCCTGCACCTGCCCGCTCATGGTCGAGCCCAATGTGCCCTGGAAGCTGCCGAGGCTGGTGAAGAAGGTCGACATCACCTTCTCGCGATCCTTGCGATCCGGCACCGTCCGGTAGAGGCTGAACGCGGCGCTGTCGAGCTTGACGGTCTTGCCGTCCGAGAGGGTGACGGTCGGGTAGGGAAAGTCGGCGTTCGAGAGGATGTCGAAGATGCTCGACGGGGCGCTCGCCATCACCGACGAGCTGGCGAGCAGCCGCTCTTCATCGTCGGTGAGCGTGTGCTGGCGGCGCCGCTGGATGTCGGCAAGATAGAACCGGTAGTCCTTGAGCCGCGGCTCGGCGGCGAGGTAGCGATCGATGGTGGCGGGGTCGATCTTCAGGATCTCCGGCTCGATAAACGCCGCGTCGGCGCCGAGCCGCGCCCCCAGCTGGCGCATCTCCTGCTCCATGCCCTGGTAGGTGCTGACCCGCGTGTCCTCGTCCGAGTGCATGCTGGCGTAGACGTAGAGCCGCGAGAACTCCTTCGAGATGCGGCTGCCAAGCTCGAGGGCGCCCGCGAGTCTGGCGGCCGACGACCCGAGCGTGCCCTTGAACGGGGCGATGGCCGGCATCTCCCCCTCCAGCTTGTCCTTGGCGGCCCGCCACGCCGCATCGTTCGGATAAATCGTGGTCAGGTCCCAGCGATATTTCTCGGGCGCGCTGGCGCGGTCGGGCTGCTGCGCCGAGGCGCCCACCGCCACGCCGGTCGCCAGCGCCATCGACAGGGCGCGCTGTGCAAGGATTGTCATACCGGCAATTATACCGTCCGCGTCCCGTGAATCCGCTCCGATGGGGCCCGCCGCGGGCGGCTTGATCTGCCCCCCGGCAGGTGCGCGATGATGGCGTATGGCGAACCCCATCGATCCCCGGACGGACATCGGTCACGTGCACCTCAAGGTGGCGAACCTCGAGCGCGCCATCGCGTTCTATCAGGGGGTGCTGGGGTTCGACCTGGTGCAGCGAATGGGGGACTCGGCCGCCTTCCTGAGCGCCGGCGGCTACCACCATCACATCGGCCTCAACACCTGGGAGAGCCAGGGCGGCTCGCCGCCGGCCGCGGGCACGACCGGGCTCTATCATTTCGCCATCCGCTACCCTGATCGGCCGTCGCTCGGCGACGCCCTGCGGCGGCTGCGCGAGGCCGCGGTCGCGCTCGACGGAGCGAGCGATCACGGCGTCAGCGAGGCGCTCTACCTGCGGGATCCCGACGGTAACGGTCTCGAGCTCTACTGGGACCGTCCGCGCACCGAGTGGCCGCGTGGCGGCGACGGTGCGCTGGCGATGACCACCTCCCGGCTCGACCTCTCCGCACTGCTGGCCTCGGCCGCGGCGTCCGCGGGGAGCCCTTCTCCCTACACGCTGATGGCCGAGCCGAACCGCGTCAGGCTGCGGGAGCTGCGCGGACGGCTGCTGCACCTCCACAAGGTGCTCCTCGACGACACCCGGGTGACCTACGAGATGGATCGCGGGCGCATCAATTCGAACGCGACGTTCCTGCAGCTGGTGATCGGCGATCCCTGGTTCGCCTGGCTGCACGCGCTGTCGGAGCTGATCGTGCGGATGGATCAGACCGCGGAGCCGGACTCGCCGGCGACGGATGCCGACGCCGCCGCCCTGGTGGACCAGGTGGGACAGATGCTGACCGCGTCCGAGAGCGGGGACGGGTTCCAGCGCCGCTACTACGAGGCGCTGCAGCGGCAGCCGGCGGTGGTGCTGGCGCACGCGGACGTCCGCCGCGCCCTCCGCGAGATGCGCTGACAGCTCGCCGGGATGGTCCTGCTTCTTGCAGGGACGGTGGCGGAGGAGTGCGACGATGAAATGGACGCCTGGCGATCGCGGAAATATCGAGGATTTGCGCGGCCGCTCGGGCGGCATGCGCGCCGTGCCGATGGGTATCGGGGGCGTCGTGGTCCTTCTGGTGCTCAGCTGGGCTACGGGGGTGGACTTTCTGTCCCTGGTCGGTGGCGGCGGACCGGCCTCGGCTCCCTCTGCGTCGGTCGGCAAGGCCGGGCCGGTGTCGTCGACCCCCACCGAGGAGAAGACGGTCGACTTTCTCGACGCGGTGATGGGCGACGCCCAGGACACCTGGCAGCAGCTGCTCGGTCCCCGCTA
>JBDTOB010000149.1:0-6521 GCA_039933435.1 Acidobacteriota bacterium
CGGCGCCGAGGCCCGCCCGGACAGCGCCTTCTTCGTCTGGAAGCGCACCGCCCTGGCGCGCGCCCGCCTCACCTCCGCGATCGAGCTCTACGACCGCTCCGGCGCGCTCGTCAGCCGCTTCGCGCTCAACTATCCCGAGTATTCAATCGCCCGGCAGGCGCCCCAGGCCGCTTCCGGCTGCGACTGGGACGTGTTCGGCGAGGCCACCCCCTTTGGCTCGGACGAGCGCCGGGTGCTGCACGCCGATCGGCAGATCTGCGTCAGCCCCTCCCCCGGCGCGCCGCGCCAGCCGGTCGGCACCATCGTCGTCCACGTTCTGCTCTTCGACTACCGCACGCTGCCGTTCATCTCGTCGCAGAACCCCTACTTCGAGGTCTTCCGGCCAGCCGAAGGCGGGGCGCGACAGGAAGGGACCACCGGCAGCGACGTCGACGTCGCCATCTACGGCTGGAGCCTCAGCCCGATCTATACCTCCGGGCGGGTCGCCTGGCCGATCACCGACGCGCTGTTCGCGCGCATCTACGATCCCGAGCGCCGGCCGTTCTGGGCCGAGATCCGCGCCGAGGGGCGCCGCTACCACGTGCACTTCTCGAACGACCGCGTCTTCATCTATGCCATCGGCTATCCGGCGCTGACGACCTTCGATCACTTCGTCCACCTCGCCGAGCTGACCACGCTCTCGGGCATCCTCTACGTCCTGGTGCTGCTGGCGACGGCGTTCTTCAGCCGCATCGCCCGGGTCCGGCTCAACATCGGCCGGGCGCTGCTGCGCGAAGTCCGGGCGAGCTTCTATCGCAAGCTGTTTCTCGCCTTCGTCTTCGCCTCTATCGTCCCGGTGCTGATCCTGGCGTTCCTGATCCGCACCTATTTCGCCAACCTGCTTGCCGCCGACGTGGCGCTCGAGGCCGCACGCACCGCCGCCGTCGCGCAGCGGGTAATCGAGCAGTCGAACGCGCTGCTGCAGCGGACCGACGGCCTCGAGCCGGCCAGCGACGACGTGCTGATGTGGATCAGCCAGGTCATCGATCAGGACGTCAACATCTTCGCCGGCCCGGACCTGCTGGCGACCAGCGAGCGCGACCTGTTCGCCTCCGGCCTGCTCGGCACCCGCACCCCCGGCGACGTCTATCGCGCCATCGCCCTGCAGCGGCTCCCGAGCTTCGTCGGCGAGGACCGCATCGGCACCTTCCCCTATACCATCGCCGCCGCGCCGGTCCGCGCCGGCGGGCGCAGCGCCATCCTCACCGTGCCGCTGGCCAACCGGCAGCGCGACATCGATCGCGAGATCGACGATCTCGATCGCGGCGTGCACCTGCTGGCGCTGGTGTTCGTGCTGGTCGGCGCGGCGATGGGGCTCTACATGGCGGAGCGCATCGCCGATCCCGTGCGCCGCCTCACCCGCGCCACCCGCCGCATCGCGCGCGGCGACTTCGACGCCCAGGTGGCGGTCAAGACCGCCGACGAGCTGCGGCGGCTGGTCGATGCCTTCAACAGCATGGCGGCCGAGCTCAAGGCGCAGCGCACCCAGCTCGAACGCACCCACCGGCTCGAGGCCTGGGCGGAGATGGCGCGGCAGGTGGCTCACGAGATCAAGAATCCGCTGACCCCGATCCAGCTCTCGGCCGAACACCTGCGCCGGGTTCACGCCGACCGCGGCGAGCCGATGGGCGAGGTGCTCGAGAGCTGCGTCGCCTCGATCCTCGGGCAGGTCCGCCTGCTGCGGCAGATCTCGGCGGAGTTCTCCAACTTCGCCTCTTCGCCGACCGCCCGCCGGGCGCCGGTCGACCTCGCGGAACTGGTGGCGGACGTCATCGACCCCTACCGCACCGGCCTTGCCGGCCGCATCGCCCTCGTCAACGACGTCGCCCCGCCGCTGCCGCCGGTGCTCGTGGATCGCTCGCTCGTCGCCCGCAGCCTCGCCAACATTGTCGAGAACGCGCTGCACGCGATGCCGGGAGAGGGCACGCTGACGCTCGAGGCCGCGGTCGAGCCGGGCTTCGTGGTGGTGGCGGTGCGGGATACCGGACCCGGCATGGACGAGGACGCGCTGGCGCGGGTCTTCGAGCCCTACTTCTCGACCAAGACGACAGGTACCGGGCTGGGGCTGCCGATCGCGCGGCGCAACATCGAGCTCAATGGCGGCGCGGTGGAAGTGGACAGCGTCCGCGGGCGCGGCACGACCGTCAGGGTTCGGCTGCCGGTGGCGGAGTGACGGCCGGCGCTTCGTCGGCGGCCGCGCCGTGCGGGCGGCGGCGCAGCCGGCCGTAGATCCAGCCGCCGAGCGCTGCCACCACGTAGCCGTAGGACAGCACCACCAGCGCCAGCCGCGGGTGCGAGGCGACGAGCGCCAGCGCCACCGCCGCCAGGAAGAGGATGCGGAACGGCGACCGCCGCCAGCCGACGTCGAGCGCCTTGACGCTGCGGAAGCGCATCGTGCTGACCATCAGGAAGGCCGGCACGAGCACCATCGCCAGCGCCGGCAGCGCCGACTCGCGCAGGTGCAGGCCGTAGGGATACCAGAACACGGTCGAGGCGATCACGGAGGCGGCCGCCGGGCTCGGCATGCCGACGAAATAGCGCTTGTCGCTGGCTGCCGGGGTGGTGGCGCTCTGCACGTTGAAGCGCGCCAGCCGCATCGCCGCCGCGGCGACGAACAGGAAGCCGGCGGCCCAGCCGAGCCGCTGCAGCGGCCACAGCCCCCAGGTGAACGCCAGGATCGCCGGCGCCATGCCGAACGAGACGACGTCGGCCAGCGAGTCGAGCTCGACCCCGAACGCGGACGACGAGTTGGTGAGGCGCGCGAAGAAGCCGTCGAGGGTGTCGAGAATCATCGCCACGCCGATGAACAGCGCCGCGGTGTCGAAGTCGCCGCGCGTCGCGTAGACGACGCAGGCGTAGCCGCAGAACAGGTTGGCGATGGTGAAGAGCGACGGCAGCAGGTAGACGCCGCGCCGCAGCCGGTGCGGCTTGTCCTCGCGCCGCCGCCGCCGCGCGCTATCGAGCATCGGCGCCTCGCAGGACCGCGAGCACGGTCTCGCCGCCGACCACCCGGTCGCCGACCGCGACCCGCAGCTCCGCGGCGCGCGGCAGGAAGACGTCCATCCGCGAGCCGAACTTCATCAGCCCCACCCGCTGGCCGCGCGCCAGCGTCTCCCCCGCCGCCACCCGGCACACGATCCGCCGCGCCAGCATGCCGACGACCTGGCGGAAAACGACCGTCTGGCCGCGGTGATCGACCCAGACCTCATTGAGCTCGTTGTCGTTCGAGCCTTCGTCGTAGGCCGGGAGGAATTTGCCGGGACGGTAGTCGATCCGCTCCACCCGGCCGTCGACCGGGGTGCGATTGATGTGCACGTCCATCGGCGAGAGGAAGATGGTGATCTGCAGCCAGTCCCCCGGCGGCGCCCAGCGGCCGTCGCTCGGGCCGGCAATCATCACCCGGCCGTCGGCCGGCGACACCACCAGGTCCGGCTCCTGCGGCACGGTGCGCTCCGGATCGCGAAAGAAGTAGGTCAGAAATCCGCCGAGCGCGGCGCACGACGCCGCCAGGACGGGGCGGCGACGGACGGCCAGCGCCGCCGCCGGTACAAGCGCGGCCGCGATAAACGGGAACCCTGCGCGATCGATTTTCATGAAAACGGATGTCCGGCTGTGGGTGGGTTCGCGAGGACCGGCGGCCGTGCGCCGGAGCACACGCCCGCGCTGGCCCTCGTGACCCGACGTGACGTGGCGGCCGCGTTCAAGGCCGCGCGGCGTGCGGCGCCCCGCCGTCGGTCGTGTGACGGCGGAGAATGCTTTCCATCTGATCCTTGAGCTGTAGCTTGTGCTTCTTGAGGCGGACCTCTTCGACCTGTTCGGGCTCGGAGAGGAAGTTGCGGGTCGTGAGGTCGTGGATGCGTTCGTCGAGGTCGTGGTGCAGGGTGGCCAGCTGGCGGTACTCGTCGTCGGTCTGCAGCAGTTCGCGCTTCAGCGCTTCGAAGTCCATCGGCATGTGCGCCTCCTAGAGAAGGGATCTTCACTCGTGGTGGGCAGCCATACCGGCAAACTACCACAAGACTCCGGACGCTTCAAGGCGATGGCGAGGCGGCGTCAGTCCGCCGCAGGTCGTGGCACCAGAGGATCAGCGCATCTTCCTCCGGCTGGGTGTAGTAGGCGCGCCGTTCGGCGACGATGACGAAGCCGAGCCGCTGGTAGAGACCGAGCGCCGCCACATTGGAACGCCGCACCTCGAGCGTGGCCTGCCGGGCGCCGGCCGCGGCCAGGTCGCCGAGCACCCGCCGCAGCAGCGCGGTCGCCGCGCCGCGCCGCCGCACCGACGCGTCGATCGCCAGCGAGTTGATGTGCACCTCGTCCGCCACCAGCCAGCAGGCGCAGAAGCCGACGATCCCGAGCCCCGGGGCCCGGAGCACGAACACCCGGGTCACCTCGGGGCGCTCGAGCTCGCGCGCCAGCATCTCCCGCGTCCACGGGTTCGAGAAGGACGCCGCCTCGAGGGCGACGACGCGGTCGAGCTCCTCGTCGCCGGCAAGCGGCGCAATCGACCACTCGTCCATGCCGATCAGCCGCCGCCCTCCCGCCGTGCCCGCGCCAGCTCGGCGTCCGGCCGGCGCACGTAGATCGGCACCAGCGCATGCGGCCGCACCGCCCGATCCGGCGCCTCCGCCGCGATCTGTCCGATGATGCCGGCGAGCGGCGGCGGATGGAGGATGCGGGCCGCGCCGCCGTAGCGCGCCGCGATCTGCTCGCGGTAGCGGACCGCGCCGTCGCCGATGAAGACGGGAACGCGGCCGGCGGCATCGAACCCCTCCTCCAGCCCCTCTGCAAAGCCCTCCTCGAGCAGGACCGCGGCCGGCACCGCGCGCGCCGGCCTGGTGACGGTGCGGCCGTCCGCGGCGTAGAGCTCGGCGAACACTTCGCCGCGCTGGGCATCCATCCAGGCCGCCACAGGGACGCCCGACCCGGTGGCGGCCCGGGCCAGCGCCTCGAGCACCGACACCGGCACCACCCGGCGGCCCCGCGCCATCGCCAGCCCCTGTACCGTCGCGATGCCGACGCGCAGGCCGGTGAACGAGCCCGGCCCGGCCGCGACGGCAAACAGATCGACGTCCTCGATCCGCGCCGCGGCGGCGTCGAGGACCCGCGTCAGGTCGGCCGGCAGCCGTTCGCCGTGCGTCACCTCGGCATCCCCGATGTGTTCGGCCGCCACCGCGCCGTCCCTGAGGACCGCCGCGCTTCCCGCCCGCGTCGTCGTATCAAGCGCCAGTATGATCAAGGTCCCAATGTTATACTTTGCGCAGAATCTCCCCTAAATGTCCTCTCCTCCCGTGTCCTCCGAGCCTGTCGGGGCAACCCCGGCCATGCGGCAGTATTTCGAAGCAAAGCGGCAGTACCGCGACGCTATCGTCTTCTTCCGGATGGGAGATTTCTACGAGATGTTCTACGAGGACGCGCTCACCGCGGCGCGCGCCCTCGAGCTGACGCTGACCTCGAGGTCCAAGGACGCGAGCGGCGGCGCCATTCCGATGTGCGGGCTGCCCTACCACGCCGCCGACGGCTACATCGCCCGCCTGGTGCGGAAGGGCTTTCGCGTCGCCATCTGCGAGCAGATGGAGGATCCGAAGAAAACCAAGGGGCTGGTGCGCCGCGAGGTCGTCCGGGTGGTGTCCCCGGGGACGCTGACCGATGCCGGCTACCTCGACGCGCGCGAGCCGGCGCTGCTGATGGCGATCGCGCCGATGCAGCCGGGGCCGGGGTTCGGCGTCGCGCTGCTCGACGTCTCCACCGGCGAGTTCACCGCCGCGGAGTACCCCGGCGCCGACGGACGCCAGGCGCTGGCCGACGAACTGTCGGTGCTGCGCCCGCGCGAAATCCTCGCTCCGCCAGGGCTGGACGATGTCGCGGCCTTGGTCGCGGAGCTGCGCCTCGACACCCGGGTGACCGCGGCCGACGCCTGGACGTTCGAGCCGGAGTCGGCGCGGCGCTCGCTGCTGGAGCAGATGCAGGCGCTGACGCTGCAGGGGTTCGGGCTGCAGGAGCATCCGGCGGCGATCGCGGCCGCCGGCGCCCTGGTGCAGTACCTGCGCGACACCCAGAAGGCCGACCTCGCGCACGTCCGGGAGATTGCCTTCCGCGCCACCGCCGACTGCATGGTGATCGACGCCACGACGCTGCGCAACCTCGAAGTGATCGAGGCCGCCGACGGCGGACGCACCGGGTCGCTGCTGCACGAGCTCGATCGGACGACCACGCCGATGGGCGGCCGGCTGCTGCGCGCCTGGCTGCTCAAGCCGCTGGTGTCGCTCGAGCGCATTCAGGACCGCCTCGACGCCGTCGAGGAGTTCGCGTTCCGCAGTACCGAGCGGGCCAAGGTCCGCGAAACGCTGAAGACCATCCACGACATGGAACGGCTGGTGGGGCGGGCGGCGCTCGGCACCGCGGGACCGCGCGATCTGGTGGCGCTGCGGCAGTCGCTGGCCGCGGTGCCGCGGGTGCGCATGCTGCTCGACGAGTGCCAGGCGCCG
>JBDTOB010000150.1:0-6500 GCA_039933435.1 Acidobacteriota bacterium
AGCGGCTCCGGGAGACGCTGCTCCGCTACCGCGGCGCCACCTGCGGCGTGGCCTATGCCGAGGCGCTGACATCGATCGACGCCTACCCGCAGGCACTCTTCTAGCCCGAACGCCCTTGCGCGCGGTTACGGTGAGAAGGTCACCGGGCTCGAGGACACGTTGGATCGACGAACCAGGCATCATTTGACCGTGCGCATGACGTCTCATAGACTCAACGCGTGTATCGCTGGCCCCCAGCACTCCTCATTCTTGCGCTGATCGCTGGGTCGGTACAGGTGTCGGCGCTGCACATCCACGACTACACGGATCACGATCATCCCGAGCACCACCATGGGCTTGCCGCCCATGAGCATCACGCCGCGGAATCACATCAGGCGCAGCGGGCCGTTCACCTGGAGACCTGCGATCCAGGAGAGCACGCGATCTCGTTCGTCTTCGTGTGCTCAGCTCCGCAGCAGGCACACGCAATCGATGCAGACGTTGTGAGCCCGGCGACGACAGCGCCTGAGCGACCCCGGCATCAGGTCTTCGGCATCACGGACGTTCGCGTTCACGGTCCACCGCCTCGTAGCCAAATCTCACCTCGCGCCCCGCCGATTACCATCCCCGCCTGATCACCGTGACCGGCACGATGCCGGTTGTCCGTCAGTTCGAACAATCGAGGACCGTTTTATGCCGACCCGAAGCCAGGTGTGCACCTGGATCGCCGTGTTCGGCCTGGCGCTGCCGTCCGCGGCAGGCGCGCAGGACCGAACCGAGCGCGACGTCGTGGAGCTGATCGTGCGCGACGGCCCGCAAGCGAGAGCCATTCGCGCCGAGACTGAGGTCACGCACCGCGAGCAACTCGCCCGGCTGGCGTACCCGAATCCCGGAGTGATCTACAGCCGGGAGGGTGCGGGCTTCACAGACTTTCTGCAGGTCGAGCAATCGCTGCCGGTGTTCGGCACGCGCGCCGCGCTGTCCCTGGCCGGAGTGGCCGCCACCGCCGCCGCGGAAGCCGAACGGGATGGACGGCTGTGGATGCTGCGAGGGGATGCGGTGAGCGCTGTTGCACGACTTGCGGCGGAGCAGGCTCGATTGGAGGCGGCCCGGGCGCAGACGCGCGATGTGCAACGCTTGATTGAAATCCTCCGTACGCGGGAGCGCGAAGGCGAGGGATCGCGGTTCGACCGCCTGCGTGCGGAACAAGAACTGCGCGAGACGCGGCAGCTTGTCACGTCGGCCGCAATCGGGCTCTCGGACGCCAGCGCGTCACTCTCCGCCCTCTTGCCGCCCGACACCACCGTGACTCGAGTCGCCAGTGTGCCGCCGTCGCCGCACGCACCAATACCAGTGGATTCCCTGATGACGCGTGCCGCCTCGAGCCGCGCCGAACTACGCGCGCTTCAGCGGTTTGCCGAACGGGCGGCGCTCGAATCGGATGCCGCTCGACGGGTCCGACTCCCGGCGCCGACGCTGTTTGGCGGCTTCAAACGAGCCGACGGTGCGTCTGGCCGTGAACGCGGTGGTGTCTTCGGACTCAGCGTTTCTGTGCCGCTCTTCAATGCGGGCCAGCGGGAGTCCGCGAGATGGGCTGCTGAACGCGCCCGCGTCAATGCGCAGCGTGCCTCCATCGAGCACCAGATTCGAAGTGAAATCGTTCGTGCGTCCGAAGCGCTGTCGCTCCGACAAGCAGCGGTGGCGGAGGACCAGGAAGCGGCTGGTGATGAGCTGACGCGGATCGCCGAAGTGGCCTACCGCGAAGGCGAAGTCGGCATCCTCGAACTGCTCGACGCGGTTCGCACCGCATCACGGGCGAGAGCTCGCAGTGTCGACATACGGCTCGAGGTGCGCCTGGCACAGATCGCCCTGGAGCGCGCAGTGGGAGATGTCTTGTGGCCTTGAAACAGTTGTGTTACGTCGTTGTCGTCACTCTCCTCGGCTCGGCTTGTAGCCGCTCCACGCCACCTGCCGCTGAAGCGGCGGAACCAGAGGCGCTCAGCGTCACGCGCTGGACCGAGAAGACCGAGCTGTTCGCAGAGTACCCGGCGCTGACGGTCGGCCACACGTCGCGCTTTGCCATTCATCTCACGCGGCTCGACTCATTCAAAGCCCTCACTGAAGGCCGAGTCGAGGTCCACCTGCGGGGCGGCACGGGGCAGGCTGAAGTCTTCCGTATCGATGCCCCCTCCCGGCCGGGCATTTTCGGCATCGACGTCACGCCTGTGCAGACAGGCACACGCGAGATGGTCATCGTGCTGCAGGCCACCGAGCTCAGCGACGAGCATCGCGTCGGCGAAGTCGTCGTTCACCCGAATGCCGAAGCCGCCCGGGCGGCCGCATCCCGGGCCGGCGAGGAGACGCCAGGCATCAGCTTTCTCAAGGAGCAGCAGTGGAGCCTTGAGTTCGGCACGGCGCTGGTCCGGGAGCAAGCCGTGCGCGAGTCGATTCGGGTGCCAGCCCGGCTCGAGGCCAGACCAGGAGGCGTCGCTGACGTCGCGGCGCCCATCGACGGCCGATTGACACGCGTCCTCGACCTGGCGCTTGGGGCCAGCGTGTCTCGTGGCCAGGAGCTCGCCAGGCTGCTTCCGCTTCCAGCCGTGCCCGGCGATCTTCCACAGTTGCAGCGGGCGCGCGCGGACGCGCACACGGCGCTCGCATTCGCGACGCGCGATCGTGAGCGTGCCGAGCGGTTGACCAGCGCCGGGGCTGCGCCGGAAAAGCGACTCGACGAAGCCCGTTCCGCGGAGGAGCAGGCCACCGCGCGGCTGACCGCCGCGGCAGCGAGCCTCGCGCAGTACACCGTGGCCCGAACGGGAGGCGCAACGGACGCCGAAGGGTTATTCAGCATCCGGTCGCCGGTGAGTGGGGTTATTGCCCAGCGCGACGCTGCGCCCGGCGCCAACGTGGCGGCCGGCACGATCCTGTTTCGGGTCGTGGACGCGTCGCAGATTCACGTCGTCGGCCAGGTTCCGGAAGCCGACGCGTCGCGGGTTCGCCTGGTATCAGCGGCAGAGATTGAGGTGCCCGGGTCACAACACCGCGTCCCAGCCGGTCGTCTCGCGAGCCTCGGCAAGGTCCTCGACGCCCTGTCCCGCACGGTGCCGATCACGTTCGCCTTCGATAACCGCGCGCTCGGACTACCCGTCGGTCAGGCCGTCGTTCTTCATCTGCTGATGGACACGGCGACGCCGCGACCGGTCGTGCCAGCGGTCGCCGTTGTCGACGATGCCGGACGGCCGATCGTGTTCGTGCAGCGGGCGGGCGAGACGTTCGACCGTCGGGCGGTGACGTTAGGGGCGCGAGCCGGCGACCTCGTCCAGGTCATTGAAGGCGTCAAGACAGGGGATCGCGTGGTGACGAAGGGCGCGTACCTCGTGCGCCTGGCGTCGCTGTCGACGTCGGTTCCCGCCCACGGGCACGTGCACTAGGCAAAGGCTGAACATGATTGACGCGCTGATTCGCTGGTCGCTCGGGCACCGCCCCGTCGTGGTGGCGCTGGCTGCGGCCTTCCTGGTCTGGGGCGGCTGGACGGCCGCACGCATTCCGTTGGACGTGCTGCCGGATCTCACCGCTCCCACGGTGACCATCCTGGCCGAGGCGCCCGGGATGGACCCGCTCGAGATTGAATCGCTCGTGACCTTCCCCATCGAGTCCGCGCTGAACGGTGCGGCGGGCGTACGCCGGGTCCGTTCGGCCACCGCCGTGGGGGTCGCGGTGGTCTGGGTGGAATTCGACTGGGGACAGGACGTCGCGCGGGCGCGGCAAACGGTGACGGAGAAGCTCACGCTCGTCTCAGGCTCGTTGCCGCCAAACGTCGAACCGCCCTTCCTCGCGCCCGTGTCATCAATCATGGGCGAAGTCCTGTTCGTCGATCTCGAGTCCGATCGGCATTCGCCGTTGGAACTGCGCACCGTTGCCGAGACCGTGGTTCGGCGGCGCCTGCTGGCGGTTCCCGGCGTCTCTCAGGTGATTGCGACCGGGGGTGAGCAGAAGCAATACGAAGTGGTACTCGACCCAGCGCGGTTGGCTGCGCACCGGGTCACGCTGACAGACGTCGAGGAGGCGCTCACGACCGCCAATCGGAATGCGACCGCCGGCTTTCAGGTCGCCGAGGGCCAGGAATACCTGGTCCGGGCGGTGGGACGGCTTGGGGACATCGACGCCATTGCCGCTGTGTCGGTGAAGGCGACCAAGGCGGCGCCCGTACTGGTACGCGATGTTGGAATCGTGCGAGAAGGCGCGGCGATCAAGCGAGGCGAAGGATCGCACAATGCGCGACCTGCCGTGATCGTCGGGATTCAGAAGCAGCCAGGTGTCAACACGTTGGAGCTGACCGAGCGGATCGACTCGACGCTGGACGATATTCAGCGAGCGCTGCCGCAAGGCATGCAGATTCACAAGGATCTCTTCAGGCAAGCGGACTTCATCGAGCAGTCACTGCGCAATCTCTTTACAGCGTTCGCGGAAGGGGCGGGGCTCGTCATCCTCGTGGTGATCGTCTTCCTGATGAACGTCCGGGCAGCTGCCATCACACTGCTGGCCTTGCCCCTCTCGCTTGTCGCGGCCGTCATTGCGATGGATCGCTTCGGCCTGACGCTCAACAGCATGAGCCTCGGCGGGCTCGCGATCGCGATTGGCGAGCTCGTCGATGACGCCATCATCGACGTCGAGAACGTGGTCCGCAGGCTGAGGGAGAACGCCAGCAGGCCGGAGCGGGAGCGGTTGCCTGTCCTCGACGTCGTCTACCGCGCCAGCACAGAGATCCGGCACTCGGTGGTGTTCGCCACGGTCATCGTCGCACTCGTGTTTCTGCCGTTGTTCCTCTTGGGGAGCGTCGAAGGCCGGCTCCTGCGCCCGCTCGGATTCGCCTACGTGGTGGCCCTGGTCGCGTCGCTGGTCGTCGCCCTCACGATCACGCCGGTGCTGTGTTCGTGGCTGCTTCCGAACTCGCGGCTGATCGCGTCCGGCACCGAACCGCGCCTGACGCAGAGACTCAAGGCGGCATACGAGCGCTGGCTTGGTCATGCGTTCAGGTACTGGCGCACGGTGCTGGCCACCGCGGCGGTGCTCTTGCTCGCGGCCTTGGTCGCCATTGCGGGCGCCGGGCGATCGTTTCTTCCGGAGTTCAACGAAGGCGCCTTGACGGTCAGTGCAGTGACGGTGCCTGGTACCAGCCTCGCGGACTCGAACGCGCTCGGCAATGCCCTGGAACGCCTGTTGTTGAGCGTGCCAGAGGTGACGTCGACGGCCCGGCGCACCGGCCGCGCGGAGCTCGACGAACACGTGCAAGGGGTCGAGTCGGCGGAGATTGACGTGCGCCTCTCGATGAAGGATCGGCCTCGCGACGTCGTCCTCGAGGAGCTCCGTCAGAAAGTGTCGCTGCTGCCGGGCACGAATGTCACGATTGGCCAGCCCATCTCGCATCGCATCGACCACATGCTGTCCGGAACGCGAGCCAACATCGCGGTCAAGATCTTCGGGGACGATCTGCAGATCCTTCGGCAGCTCGCCACGCAAGTGCAAGCGCAGATGGCCCTGGTCCCTGGTGTCGTGGATCTCTCCGCAGAAGCGCAGGCGGACATTCCCACGGTGAAGGTGCGCGTCGATCCCGCAGCGGCCGCCCGTCAGGGGCTGGAAACCGGCGCGGTCGCAGAGGCCTTGCAGACCGCGCGCGTTGGTCGCACGGTGGGTCAGGTCCTCGAGGGGCAGATTGCGTTTCCGCTGGTGGTTCGGTACGCGCTTAACGAGTCACCCGACCTGCAGTCCGTCGGGACTACCCAGATTCAGACACCGGACCGGCGACAGATTCCGTTGTCGGCGGTGGCGACGATTCAGCAGGATCGTGGTCCGAACTTCGTGATGCGCGAGAACGTCCAGCGCCGGATGGTGGTCCAGAGCAACGTGACAGGACGCGATCTACGAAGTGTCGTCAATGACATCCAGGGTCGAGTCGGACAGAACGTCAGGCTGCCTCAGGGGTACCACATCGAGTACGGAGGGCAATTCGAGAGCGAGGCACAGGCGTCGCGGCAGCTCCTCTGGCTGTCAGCTGGCGTTGTCGTCGCGATCTTTTTCATCCTGTCGACCGCGTTCGGGTCATCACGGGATGGGCTCCTCATCATGCTGAACCTGCCGCTTGCGCTGATTGGCGGGGTTGCGGGAGTCTACCTGGCGGGCGGGGTTCTGTCGGTCGCGTCGATCGTCGGCTTCATCACGCTGTTCGGGATCGCCACACGGAACGGCATCATGCTGGTGTCGCACATCCGGCATCTGCAAGAACATGAAGGCGTCACCGACTTCCGTACCGCGGTCATTCGTGGCGCCACGGAGCGGGTTGTACCGATCTTGATGACGGCCCTTGCGGCGGGGCTCGCGCTGGTGCCCATCGCGCTCTCTGCCGGGGAGCCTGGCAGCGAGATTCAGGCGCCCATGGCGATGGTCATCATGTTCGGGCTTCTGAGCTCGACCGCACTCAACATGGTGGTGGTGCCGATCCTGTACGAGCGGTTCGGCCGTCC
>JBDTOB010000151.1:0-6492 GCA_039933435.1 Acidobacteriota bacterium
TCAACAACGCCGGCATCGCCGGCGGCAACGCCCCGGTCTGGGAGCTCGACCCGGACGTCTGGCGGCGCGTCATCGACGTCAACCTGACCGGCTCGTTCCTCGCCTGCCGCGCGGTGGTGCCGCAGATGCTGTCGCGCGGCTACGGCCGGATCGTCAACATCGCCTCGATCGCGGGCAAGGAGGGCAACCCCCACGCGTCACACTACAGCGCCTCGAAGGCGGGCCTGATCGGGCTGACCAAGTCGCTGGGCAAGGAACTGGCGACGCACAATGTTCTGGTGAACTGCGTCGCGCCGGCGGCGGCGAACACCGAGATCTTCGCGCAGATGAAGCAGGAGCACATCGACTACATGCTGTCGCGCATCCCGATGGCGCGGTTCGTCGAGGTCGAGGAGATCGCGGCGCTGGTCTGCTGGCTGGCGTCCGCGGATTGCTCGTTCTCGACCGGCGCCGTCTACGATATCAGCGGCGGACGCGCCACCTACTGACGCTACCGCGCCGGCAGCACCACCCGGGCGTGGGTCCTGGCGGACTCACGCGCCGCCTCGAGGATCTCGGTCACGATCAGGTTGTTGGAGAGCGACGACAGCCGGTTCGGCGTGCGCGTGCCGCGTACCACAGCCAGCAGGTGCGACACCGAGTCGAGCTCGTCGGCGGGCAGCGGCTCCGGGGTGACGGCATGATCGGGGTCGGTCCCGGTGCGGACCCGCAGCCCGGCGCGGTTGCCCACCGCCTGGGCGCGCTCCGCGTAGACCTCGAAGTCCTTGCGGTCGAACGGCCAGTTCCAGGAGGCCTGGATGATGCCCTGCGCCTTCGGGTACTCGAGCAGGATCGTGGCCTCGTCGTCCACATGCGGATAGATCGCCGGCTTGAACTGCTGCGTCAGCGCCAGCACCGAGACCGGGCGCTGGTTGTCCATCATCCACGTCATCAGGTTGGCGCCGTAGCAGCCGAAGTCGAAGAGCGCGCCGGCGCCGTTCTTGACCGGATCCGACAGCCAGCTGAGAAACTCCGGGCCGACGCCGATCTCCTTCGGCCCGCGGTGCCCGTCCATCGCCACCATCTTGCGGATGTCGCCGCCGGCGTGCTGCTCCGTGAGGAGCGCCCACATCGCCGCGTGGCTCGGATACCAGGTCGTCTCGTAATTGACGAGGACGTCGATGCCCCCGGCCGCCGCGGCGCGCTCGATCCGGCGCGCGTGATCCATGCTCACGGCCAGCGGCTTCTCCATCATCACGTCGATGTGACGGGGGGCCGCGGCCTCGACCACCAGCGGGTGGTCATAGGTACTCGTGAACGCGGCCACCGCCTCGGGCGTGACGCGGTCGAGCATCGCCGCCAGGTCGGTGAAAAACAACGCCTGGTCGAGATTGAAGCGGGCGGCGTAGGTCTGCTGAAGCGCGGTGTCCGGCTCGAAGATGCCGACAATCCGCACGTCCTGGCGGGCCTGGGCGGCCTTGAGAAAGCCGGAGACGTGGCCGTGGACCAGCCCGGCGATGGCCAGCTTGAGCGGCGCGGGCGCCGGCGCCTGCGCCTCGGCCGCCGCCGGCGTGACCAGACACAGGGCGGCCATCACGCCGGACAGCAGGATTGACCTCATGAGACACTCTCCTCGGATGCCGGGACGACGGGGCCAGAGGGCACACGCTATCAGAGACCGCGATGAAATAGGATGACCATGATGCGCACCGCCAGCTTCAGCCTGATCCTCCTCCTTGCCGCGACCGCCCCCGGCCGCGGCCAGGCGCCGGCACCAACACCAACGCCGGCACCAGCCGACCCGAGAGCCTGGATTGCGGAAAGCAACCGTCAGGCGCAGGTGTTGCTCGACGTTGACGCCCGGTTCTCCCCGGAAGGAGCCGGTGAGGCGGGCATGTCGGGCCTCGACCGGGAGATCTCGAGCCTGACCCCCGAGTCGCGCAAGGCTCAACGCCAGGCGCTCGAGGCCGCGCTGGCGACGCTCGAGACCCGGCTGGCCTCCGAGCCGCATCCCCTCGTCCGCCAGGATCTGCAGATCCTGATCTCGGCCGCGCGCGACAGCATTCGCGAAATGCAGCTCAGCGACGCGCGCCTCGTTCCCTACGTGGACGTGCCGATGCGCGTCTACCAGGGGCTGCGTTCCCTGCTCGATCCGCAGGTCGCGGCCGGCAGGCGAAGCGCCGCGGTTGACCGTCTCCGCAAGTATGCCGGCCTGGACGGCGGCCTCGATCCGCTCACCACCCAGGCCATCCGCCGGACCCGCGAGGGGCTCGCCAACCCCCGGCTGCTGCCGCCGGCGCGGTCCAAGGTCGAACGCGATCTCTCGAACGACGCCGTGGTCGTCACCGGGATCGAGAAGATGCTCGCCGAATACAAGCTGGAGGGCTGGCGGGAGCCCTACGCCATCCTCGCCAGGCAGCTGGCCGAGTATGAGACCTTCGTGCGCAACGAGGTGCTGCCCAAGGCGCGGACCGACTTCCGGCTGCCGCCCGAGCTCTACGCCTTCTCGCTGGAGGAGGTCGGCGTCGATATCGCCCCTGAACCGCTGGCGGCGATGGCCCATCAGGCGTTTCGCGACATCCAGCAGCAGATGGCGGCGCTCGCGCCGGGCATCGCCCGCGCGCGCGGCCAGGAGACCAGCGATTACCGGGAGGTGATCCGCGCGCTCAAGAAGGAGCAGCTGGTCGGCGATGCCATCCTTCCCCACTACCGCAAGCGGCTCGAGGAGATCGAAGCCATCGTCCGGCGCGAGAAACTGGTGACGCTGCCGGACCGCGCCGCGCGCATCCGTATCGCCACCGACGCCGAGGCCGCGCAGACGCCGGCGCCGAACATGCGGCCGCCGCGGCTGCTCGGCAACACCGGCGAGATCGGCGAGTTCGTTTTGCCGCTCAACGTCCCCGCGGGGAGCGGCGGCGGCGATGCCGGACGCTTCGACGACTTCACCTTCGAGGCGGCCTCCTGGACGCTGACCGCGCACGAGGCCCGGCCCGGCCACGAGATGCAGTTCGCGAAGATGATCGAGGCGGGCGTCTCGATCCCCCGCGCGGTGTTTGCCTTCAACAGCACCAACGTCGAAGGCTGGGGGCTGTATGCGGAGTGGATGATGCTGCCCTACATGCCGGCGGAGGGGCAGCTGATCTCGCTGCAGTTCCGGCTGCTGCGGGCGGCGCGCGCCTTCCTCGATCCCGAGCTGCACCTGGGCCGCGTCACGCCTGACGAAGCCCGCCGGGTGCTGCGCGAGGATGTCGGCCTGTCCGCGGCGATGACCGAATCGGAAGTGGAGCGCTATATGTTCCGCTCGCCCGCGCAGGCGACCTCCTATTTCTACGGCTACACCAGGCTCCAGGAGCTGCGGTCGCAGGTCGAGCGGGCGATGGGCGGCCGCTTCAACGCGCTCGAGTTTCATGACTTCATCCTGGCGCAGGGACTGCTGCCGCCGGCGCTGCTCAAGGATGCGGTCCTCGCCCGTTTCACCCCGGTCCGCTGAAGCGGACGGCGTGCCGCCGTCAGCGAACGATCACCGCGCCGGTTCGCCGGCGCCAGACCGAAAGGACAACCATCGATGATTCCCGCCCCCGCAGACGTCGCCGCCCCTCCGGCCGATGCCGACCCCACCGTCAGCGGCCTGGCCAGCAAGGTCCAGACGCCCGGCACCGGCACCCGCCACCCCACCGCGACCTCGCGGGTGCGCGTCCACTACACCGGCTGGACGACCGACGGCAAGATGTTCGACAGCTCGGTCGCCAGGAACGAGCCGATCACGTTTGGCCTCAACCAGGTCATCACCGGCTGGACCGAAGGGGTGCAGCTCATGGTCGAGGGGGAAACCCGCCGCCTGTGGATTCCGGAGAAACTGGCGTACCGCGGGCAGCCAGGCGCCCCGAAGGGCATGCTCGTGTTCGACGTGCAGCTGATCCGGATCGAGTCGTAGGGCGCCGATGCGGAACGTGCGACGGGTGGAGCAGCTGCCGGCCGCGAAGGAGGCGCTCAGGCGTCTGCTGGGGGCGCGGTGCAGCGATACCGAGTCGGTCCGCGAGCACCACAGCCACGGCGAGTCCTACCATCCGCCGGCGCCGCCCGACGTCGTCTGCTTCCCGGCGAACACCGCCGAGGTCGTCGCCATCGTCGGCGTCAGCCGGCAGTTCGCGCTGCCGATCGTCCCCTTCGGCGCCGGGACGTCCCTCGAGGGACACGTTCATGCGCTCGAAGGCGGCATCACCATCGACCTCCGTGAGATGAACCGGGTGGTGCGGATCGGCGCCGCCGATCTCGACGTCACCGTCGAGGCGGGCGTCACCAGGCTGCAGCTGGCCCGCGCGCTCGAGAACACCGGCCTGATGTTTCCCGTCGATCCCGGCGCCAATGCCACCATCGGCGGCATGGCGGCGACCCGCGCCTCCGGGACCACGGCGGTGCGCTACGGCACCATGCGCGAGAACGTGCTCGGCCTCGAGGTGGTGCTGGCGGATGGGCGGGTGGTGAAGACCGGCACACGGGCGCGCAAGTCAGCCGCCGGCTACGACCTCACCCGGCTGTTCGTCGGCTCCGAGGGGACGCTGGGCGTCATCACCCAGGTGACGCTGCGGCTGCATCCTCTGCCCGAGGCGGTCTCGGCCGCGGTGTGCTCGTTCGGCACGCTGCGCGGCGCCGTCGACGCGGTGATGGCGACCATCCAGCTCGGCGTCCCGGTGGCCCGCATCGAGCTCCTCGACGAGCTGCACATGGACGCCATCAACCGCTACTCGCACACCGCGTATCCGGTGGCGCCGACGCTGCTCTTCGAGTTTCACGGCGACGGCGCGGGGCACCTCGCCGCCCAGGCCGAGACGGTGCAGGCGATCGCCGCCGAGCACGGCGGACGCGGCTTCGAGTGGGCCACCCGGCTCGAGGACCGTGAGCGCCTCTGGCAGGCGCGACACAACGCGCATTTCGCGGCGCTGGCGCTCAGGCCGGGATGCCGATCGTGGGCCGGCGACGTCTGCGTCCCCATCTCGCGGCTCGCCGACTGCATCATCGAGACCAAGCGGGATCATGAGGGGGCGCCCTTCCCTGTCTGCCTGGTGGGGCACGCCGGCGACGGCAACTTCCATCTCGTCTACTTGCTCGACCCGGCCAGCGCCAGCGAGCTGGCGGAAGCCCGGCGGCTCAACACCCGCATGGTGGAGCGGGCCCTGGCGATGGGCGGCACCTGCACCGGCGAGCACGGCGTCGGCTACGGAAAAATGCACTCGCTGGCCGCGGAGCACGGCGAGGGCATCGGTGTGATGCGCGACATCAAGCAGGCGCTCGACCCGGACAACCGCATGAACCCCGGGAAAGTCGTCGCCTTCCATGATTCAGGCGCGACGCCTCATCCGTAGGCCTGTTCCCGCATCCAGATCAGAATCCGGGGGGGCGCGGCGTTCGCCAGACACCGAAAGTCCGACCGCGTCAGCCAATCGTGATAAGACTCTACCGCCGTCGAGTGGCCGCGATCACGGCGCCGCGGGAATGCACGCCAGGGGTTGCGGCCGGAGAATCCTCATGACTCGTGTGACGCTCGCCGTCCTGGCCCTGGGCCTGGCCGGTTTACAGACCGCGGCCCCCGCTCCGCCGCAGCCCGCGGCGCCGGCGGTGAACACCGACGCCCACTATCAGCTCGGGCCCGATTCGCTGCCTCGCGACGGCGTCCCCAAGGGAGAGATGCGCGGCCCGTTCACCCTCCCGAGCCAGGCCTATCCGGGCACCCAGCACACCTACTGGATCTACGTGCCCGCCCAGTACGACGCCGCCGTGCCGGCCAGCCTGATGATCTTCAACGACGGCCAGGCGTTCAAGAACATGGACGGGGACGCGCGCGCGCCGAACGTCATGGACAATTTGATCTATCGCCGCGAGATCCCGGTCATGCTGGGGGTGTTCATCAATCCCGGCCGGACCCCCGAGCAGCCGGAGCCGACGCCGCAGGAGTGGGGAGACCGCACCACCAACCGGCCGACGGAGTACAACACGCTCGACGACAAGTACGCGCGGGTCATCGTCGATGAACTGATGCCGGTGCTCGACAAGGATTACAACATCGCGAAGGAGCCCGACCGCCACGGCATCGGCGGCGCCAGCTCGGGCGCCATCGCCGCCTTCACCGTCGCCTGGCAGCGGCCCGATCGCTTCCACAAGGTCCTCAGCATCGTCGGCAGCTTCGTCAACCTGCGCGGCGGGCATGCCTACGCGGACCTGGTGCGGAGCACGCCGAAGAAGCCGATCCGGATTTACCTGCAGGACGGCCGCAACGACAATCGCGGCGTCGGCCGCGAGGGCAACTACGACCAGACGCGCGACTGGTTCTTCCAGAACGTCCGGCTGATGCAGGCGCTGACGGAGAAGGGCTACGACGTCAACTACACCTGGGGCATCGGCCGCCACGGACAGAAGCAGGGGGGCGCGATCCTGCCGGATATGATGCGATGGCTGTGGCGCGACCAGCCGGTGTCGGTGGACGTCAACGACACCGTCGAGCGCAGCTTCCGCGAC
>JBDTOB010000152.1:0-6482 GCA_039933435.1 Acidobacteriota bacterium
CCAGCCGCTACCGGTATGCGCTCGACAGGCTGCGTCAGGCGTTCGCGGGCACCGACGATGAATGACGACGAACTTCTGACCAAGCTCCAGGGCCTCCGGCCGGCCGGTCCGCCGGAGGCGCTGCGGGCGCGCGCGACCGCCCCCCGACGACCGCCGCGCACGTGGCCCTGGGCCGCGGCAGCGGCGGCGCTGCTGGTGCTGATCGCCGGACTGCACGTCTCGACCACGCGCATCTCTCTCGGGACCCGCGGACTGGTGTCGCCGGCAACCTTCAACGCGGCCGAGGCGGCGCTTCGCCGTGCGCTCGGCACCGATGCCTGGATGATGGATGACGGCACGTGGCTGATGCGACTCGAGCCGCGGCCCGAGGTGCCCCCCGATGATGGCCTCTGAACAAAGTCGCGAGCCCCGCGTCCGCCCGACCTTCCGCCGTCTGGCAATCGGCGCGTTCGTCGTGCTTCTCCCAATCTCTGCTTGGACCGTGTGGGACAACGTCGAAGCGCGGCGCATGGCCCGGGTCGTGGACGCGATTCTCGCGCGGCAGGAGCCGGTGTCACTCTCCCCTGCCTGGGTTGCGCCGGACCAGCGGGAGAATGCGGCGCGATATTACGACGCCGCCGCCGCGCTGGTGAACGTCGCCGGCCTCGAAGACGAGCAGGGCATCCTCCGCAGCCTGGATTTTCCGGGCCAGGGGGACCCGGCCGAAGTGCTGCCGGCGATCCGCGCCTGGCTGGACCGCAATCGCGACGCCGAAACGCTGCTGGCCAGGGCCACCCGCATCGAGCGCTATCAGCCCGTCAACGAGTTCTATCTGCGCGAAAACGGCCTGGTTCAGCTTGCGCGCCTTGCCGACCTCCGCACCGTCGAACGGATCGCGGCAGGGGACGCTGACGGCGCGGCGGAGGCCGCCGTCCAGCAATTGACGATCGGGCTTCGTTTTCTGCGCCCGTCGGGCAACCGAAGCACGCCGGCGTTAAGCATGCTGTTCTCAGTCATTCCCATCGGGCGTGCCGCCGCCTCACTGCCCGCGATCCTGGCCATCTCGCCGTCCGCTCCGCGGCTGGCCGAACTGCAATCAGCCCTGAGCGCCCTCAACCAGGACGACATCGTCGAGCGGGCCGTCCTCGGCGAACGGGCGTTGGTTCTCGGGCACTACTGGGATGCCGGCAGCCGGTCGTTCAACCGGTCCGCCGGGGGGCCTCCCTCCTCCGGTGCGCGCTGGAGCGTCGGCTGGGCGGCGCTGCGGCCGTATGTCATCCATCTCACCATCGGACATGTCGAGTTGCTGACGACGTGGCTGGAGCAGGCGCGGCGGCCGTGGCCGGCACGGCTCGACGTCGAGGGGGAGCCGGAGGCTGTCGGTCCTCCATCCGCCGGATCCCGTTTTCCCTTCACCGGTGCGGCGACGAGGCGGGCGGCGACGAGCATCCAGCGGACGCGCAACAGGACCGCCGGAACCCTGCTGGGAGTGGTGCGCAGTGCATTGGTCACGCTGGCGATCGAGCGATACCGGAGAGGCCACGACGGTGTCCTACCGGCTCAGCTCTCGGATCTTGTTCCTTCCCGGTTATCGGCCGTACCCGTTGACCCTTTCAGTGGAAGCGGACTGATCTACAAGCAGCTGCCGCAGGGATACGTCGTCTACAGCGTCGGGCCGGACCGCGCCGATAACGGGGGGGAAGGAGCAGGAACGCAGCTGCGGCGGCGGATGGGTGGCAATCTGCTGCGCGATCTGCCGCCCGATATCGGCATTACGGTGAAGCTGGGCGGCTGAGGAGGCTCGGGACCAGACCCGCCTTGACACTATATCCACTGTGTCTATAATCGCTGCGTGACTACAGAAGAGGCCGGAGCGCTCCTGCCGCTGCCGCCGGTGACGTTCCATATCCTGATCGCGCTCGCCGACGAGGATCGCCATGGTTACGCCATCATGCGGGAGGTGGCCGAGCGCACGAGCGGCGCGCTGAAGCTCGGCGCCGGCACTCTGTATCGCTCGATCCAGCGGATGCTCGAACAGGGACTGATCGTCGAGACCTCGACCCGTCCGTCGCCCGATCAGGACGACGAGCGGCGGCGCTACTACCGGATGACGCCGTTCGGGCGTGAGGTCGCCCGCGCCGAGGCCGGACGGCTGGCGCAGGTGCTGAAACTGGTGCGCGCCAGCAGCCTCGCCCCGGGGAAGGCCTGAATGCGGGCCTACCGGGCGCTGCTTCGGCTGTATCCGCTCTCCTTCCGCGCCGAATACGGCGAGGAGATGGCTGCCATCTTCGCACGCCGCCTGCGCGACACGGCAGCGCCGGCCGCCCGGGCATCGCTCTGGATCGGCGTTGCCTGGGAAACACTGGCGAGCGCGCTCGCCGTGCATCTCGACATCCTCCGCCAGGACCTGCGCTACACGGTCCGCGCGCTGTCACGAGCGAAGGGTTTCGCCGTGACCGCGATCGCCATGGTCGCGCTCGGCGTCGCCGCCAATACCGCGACCTTCGCGGTCACCGACTTCGTGCTGCTGCGACCGCTGCCGTTTCCCTCGGCCGACCGCCTCGTCAGTCTCTGGCAGAGCGTCCGGGATTACTCGCGGCTGGAGCTCTCGCCCGCCAACTACCGCGACTGGACGCAGGCCGCGACCTCGTTTCAGCAGGTCGGCGCCTACACCGATGCCTCGCTGACGCTCGTAGGCCAGGGCGATCCGATCCGGCTTGAAGGGACGGCGGTGACCGCCTCGCTCTTTCCGACGCTCGAGGTCACCCCCAGCCTCGGCCGGGCCTTCACCGCCGGCGAGGACGCCCCCGGCGCCACGCCCACGGTCGTTCTCAGCGACCGCGTCTGGCGCACCGTGTTCGGCGCGGACGAGGGCGTCATCGGCCGGGCGGTCGTGCTCAATGACCGTCCTCATACGGTCATCGGCGTGATGGGGCCGAACTTCAGCTTTCCAACCAGCCAGGCGGGGCTGTGGGTCCCACTGGCCTTCGACGAGGGCGCCTACTCCGATCGCACCAACACCTACCTGCGCGCCGTCGCCCGGCTGCGTCCGCAGGCCTCGGTGGCAGGCGCGCGCGCGGAAATGGGGTTGATCGCCGACCGCTTCGCGCGCCAGTTCAAGGACAACGATCGCACCGGCGCCACTGTCAATACGCTGCACGACGATCTGTCGCGCCAGTCGCGGGCGATGGTGCTGGCCCTCAGTGCCGCGGCGTTCTGCCTGCTGCTGATCGCCTGCGCGAATCTGGCGAATCTGCTGCTGTCGCGCGGCTTGAGCCGCCGCCAGGAGCTCGCGGTTCGCGCCGCGATGGGGGCAGGACGCGAGCGGCTCGTGCGTCAGCTGGCCACCGAGAGCCTGGTCCTCGGCGCAATTGGCGGGGGGCTCGGCATCCTGCTCGCCGCCGTCACCGTTCCGCTGATCGCCCGCCTCGTGCCGGCGACGATGCCCACCGCCGCGACCCCCGCCATCGACCTTCGCGTGCTCCTGTTCGCGGTGGTGCTCACCGTCGTGACCGCGCTGGCCTTCGGCCTGGCGCCGGTGATGCGCGGGGGAGGGGCAGCCGACGTCAGGGCACTCGGCCACGGTGCGCGGACCGTCGGCGGGCGGCACTGGCTGCGCGGGGCGCTGGTCATCGGCGAAGTCGTCGCCTCGCTCGTACTCCTCGTCGTCACCGGTCTGCTGATGCGCGCCCTGTGGACGATCCAGGCCACCGATCCAGGCTTCCGCCCCGCCGACGTCGTCACCATGCGGACGACGCTGCCGTGGCCGAAATACGCGTCGATGGCGAAGCGCGCGGACTTCTACGCACGCGTGCTCGAACAGGTGCGCGCCGTGCCGGGGGTGTCGAGCGCCGGGTACATCAGCTTTCTGCCGATGGTGATGCGCGGCGGCATCTGGAAGGTCGAGGTCGAAGGGCAGCCGGTGGAGCCCCGCGATCAGCCAGCGGTCAGCCTCCGCTTCGTGACCCCCGGCTTCTTCGAGAGCCTTGGCATTCCGCTCCACGCCGGGCGGGACGTCCGCGACGCCGACACGCTCACCGCCCAGCCCGTGGCCATCGTCAGCGATTCGTTCGCGCAGCGGACCTGGCCGGGCCAGGATCCGCTCGGCCGGCGGATCACGGTGGCGTTCAAGCAGCGCACCGTCGTCGGTGTGGCCGGCAGCGTCCGCGTCCGCGGCCTGGAACGCAGCAGCGAGCCGCAGGTCTACCTGCCGAACCAGCAGATAGACGACGGCTGGATGCCCTTCTACGCACCGCAGGATCTGGTGGTCCGCACGTCCGCACCGCTCGACCAGATCGTTCCCGCGGTTCGCGCCATCATTCACGCCGTCGATCCGCTCCAGCCGATTGCCAGCGTCCGCCCGATGACCGCCATCGTCGACGCCGAGACAGCGCCGCGGGCGGTGCAGGTTCGCGTCCTCGCGGGGTTTGCGATCGTGGCATTCCTCCTCGCGGCGATTGGCATCCACGGGGTCCTGGCCTTCGCGGTGTCGCAGCGAACCGCCGAGATTGGCGTGCGCATCGCCCTCGGTGCGCCGCGCCGTCACATCATCGCGATGGTGATGCGGCAGGGCCTCGGCCTGGTGGCGGCGGCCCTGATTCCCGGGCTGGCGATCGCCTACGGTGCCGCGCTGGCGCTGCAGTCGTTGCTGGTCGGCGTCACCCCGGGTGACCTCCCGACCTTCGCGGCGGCCACGGCGACCATCGTCGTGATGGCGTGCGCCGGCACGCTGCTGCCAACACTGCGCGCCGTGCGCGTCGACCCGGTGACCGCGATCCGGGGCGTCTGAAGGAGTGCGGCTCTTCACGCTATGATCAGGTCTCAATGCGGATGTGCCTCGCGATCACCTTCGTCGGGCTCCTCTTCTGGGAGGGCAGTGCGACCCGGAATCCGCTAGCTCTCGTGGGCTCAATCGATCTGCCCGGGGTCGAGGGGCGGATCGATCACCTGGCTTACGATCCGGTCGCGGAGCGGCTGTTCGTCGCTGCGCTCGGCAACAACACGGTCGAGGTGCTCGACCTGAAGACCAGCCGCCATCTCACCTCGCTGGCGGGTTTTCGCGAGCCGCAGGGGATTGCCGCAGCGCCGGGCCTCAAACTGATCGCCGTCGCGAACGGTCAGGGAGACGGCATCCAGTTTCTCGACGCTGAGGATTTCCGCGCTACCCGAACGGTAAGGCTCGGCGACGATGCGGATAACGTGCGCTATGCGCGGGCGGGAGGGCGGATGTATGTCGGCTATGGCGACGGCGCGCTCGCGGCCGTCACGGCAGCGGACGGCGCGGTGGCTGGAGAAGCCCGGCTGCCGGGCCATCCCGAGTCGTTCCAACTCGAGGCGTCCGGGCCGCGCATCTTCGTCAACGTTCCGTCGGCCGATCGGATCGCGGTCGTCGATCGGCGGTCGATGAAAGTGGTGGCGGCCTGGCCGGTGACCGGCGCCCGCGCCAATTTCCCGATGGCGCTGGACGAGCCGCACCATCGGCTGTTCATCGGCTGCCGGCGCCCGGCCAAAGCGCTCGTCTACGACACGACCACCGGCACGCCGCTGACTTCCTTCGCCATCGTCGGCGACACCGACGACCTGTTTTACGATGCCGCGCGCCAGCGTCTCTACGTCGCCGGCGGCGAAGGGTTCCTCGATGTCTTCGAGGAGCCGGAGCCCAACCACTTCACGCGCGTCGCGCACACTCCGACAGCCTCCGGCGCGCGGACCGCCCTGCTCGTGCCCGACCTCGGCCGCTTCTATCTCGCCGTCCCGCACCGGGGCAGCCAGGCGGCGCAGATCCGGATCTATCAGGCGCCCTGATCACCGGTGAAGGCGACGGCTGAGGAGGCTCGGGGCCCCGCGGGCGCGACTGAGGCGGGAACGGACTGACGGCAGAACCTACGCCACCAGCAGCGGATTGACGCCTGCAGCCTCGCCCCCCGGCGGCCGCGTCTGAAAATCAGTCGCCCAGGCCAACCCGTCCAGCGCCATTCTCGCGCTCACCGCGACACCGCGTAACTCTTACTAAACGGTTCAGTAGTGTGACGCGGCACCGGCAGGCCCGCGTTTGTCGATGGCGTCGATATTCGGCGCGATTCGCCCGCCGTCGCACTGGCGACGATATTGCTCAAATTCAGGACCGAGCCCACTCGGCCGTCGAACATGACCTCGCGCGCGCGCGCGCGATCGACACCGGCGCGAGCTCGGAATACCACTCCATCACCTGAGGATCACGGTTTGCCGCGGCATCGCCGCGTTCGCCGCTCCACTTTCGAGGCATATCTTGAACAGACCATCCATCCGTCTGCCGCTGCGTCTTTTGGTCCTTCTGCTGTTAACCGGTGGCCTGGCCTCGGCCCAGCCGCTGCCTGAGGGCTGGAGCACCACGGATATCGGTGCCGTCGGCGCCGCCGGCAGCGCGACCGGCAGCGGCGATGCCTTCACCGTGCAGGGCGCCGGCGCGGACGTCTGGGGCACCGCCGACGCCTTCCGCTTCGCCTACACCACGCTCAGCGGCG
>JBDTOB010000153.1:0-6434 GCA_039933435.1 Acidobacteriota bacterium
TGGCACTGCATACAGCAGCAACAGTTACACGCGCAGAGGCCCCCGGCAAACATCCAGCCTGTTATAGCGCCCCAGGTGCCGGCAAGTCAAGCACGGGGCATTGTCCGCTTTCGGACAGCGATTCGCCCGTTCCCGAACGACGCTCCCGCCCCGCCGAGCGTAAGTCGTTGTCCACGCGGCTTTCCGCGGGCACACCCCTTGATTAGCGGAGGGCATGGATCGCGAACTGACGACCGCGCAGCGACGGCAGGATCGCTACCGCCGCTGGGCCTGCATCGGACTGCCGCTGGTGGTCGTGGTGCTGCTCGTCGTCTGGCTGCCCGGCTGGATCCGACCGTCGGTGGACCGCGCGCGCATCCGAACCGCCCGCGTCACGGTTGGTCCGGTCGAAGCGGTCATCATGGCCTCGGGCGTGGTCACGCCCGAAGTCGAACGCGTGCTCTCGAGTCCCCTCGACGCGCGTGTCCTGCGGCTTCTGCAGCGTCCCGGCGCCCATCTGAACCGCGGCGACCCGGTGGTCGAGCTCGACGTCAGCGAGTCGGTGCTGGTCCTCGACAAGGTCGTCAAGGACCTCAAGATCAAAGACAACCAGCAGGCGCAGACCCGACTCGGTCTCGAGAAGGTGCTGGTCGATCTCGACGGCCGGATAGAGGTCAAGACGCTGGAGCTCCAGGCGGCGCAGTCCCGCCTCGAAGGCGATCAGCAGCTGTTCAAGGACGGTCTGTTCGCCCGCGACGCGCTGCGGCGGTCGGAGCTGGCCGTCAGGCAGGCGCAGATCGAGCTCGCGCAGCTGGGCGACGAGCGCGCGAACGCCGAGCGGGCCACCAGCGTGCAGCTCGAAGGGTTGTCGCTCGAGCGCGGCGCGCTCGATAAGGACGCGGCCCAGGCGCGGCGACTGCTCGACTTGTCGACCACCAAGTCCGACCGCGACGGGGTCTTGACCTGGGTCATCTTGCAGGAAGGGGCCCTGGTCCGGCGCGGCGACGTCATCGCCCGCATCGCCGACCTGACCTCCTTCCGGATCGAGGCAACCGTCTCGGACATCCATGCCGGGCGGCTGCGCACCGGCATGGCGGCCGTCGTCCGCGCCAACGACATGGACCTGGCCGGTACGGTCACCGAGGTGCTGCCGACCGTCGAGAACGGCGTCCTCCACTTCACCGTCGCGCTGGCCGAGCCGTCACGCGCCGGTCTCCGGCCCAGCCTGCGGACCGAGGTGCTGGTCATCACTGACCGCAAGGCCCGTGCGCTGCGCGTCAAGCGCGGTCCGTTCGCCGACAACGACCCCCGGCAGGTCTTCGCCGTCCGAGGCGACCGCGCCGTCCGCACGCCGATTGCCCTCGGCCTGGGGGGGGTCGACGACATCGAAGTGTTGAGCGGGATCAGCGAAGGGGAGGAGCTCATCATCTCGGATATGAAGGACTACCAGCACCTGTCCGAGGTCCGGATCCGCTAACCACCGGGCCTTGACGCCCAGGGAGACGAGGACGCCGTCATGATTCAGCTGCAGCACATCGAAAAGGTCTACCGCACCGATCGGATCGAAACGGTCGCGCTGGCCGACGTCAATCTCAGCGTGGCCGAGGGCGAGTTCATCTCGATCATGGGGCCGTCGGGATGCGGCAAGAGCACGTTGCTCAACCTAATGGGTCTGCTCGACACGCCGACCAGCGGCTCGGTCGAGATCAACGGCTCGCCGATTGCCAGCTACCGGGACCGCGCCCTGGCGGCCATCCGCAACAAGGAGATCGGCTTTGTCTTCCAGGTCTTCCACCTGGTCAGCGATTTGAGCGTGCTCGACAACGTCCAGGTGCCGCTGCTCTACCGGCGGATGGCCAACAGCGAGCGGCGGCGACTGGCCGAAGCGGCGCTCGACCGGGTCGGATTGAGTGCCAGGATTCACCACTTCCCGTCGCAGCTCTCCGGCGGCCAGCAGCAGCGGGTCGCGATTGCCCGGGCCATCGTCGGCCGGCCGCGGATCCTGCTCGCCGACGAACCGACCGGCAACCTCGACTCGCAGATGGGCGACGAGGTGATGGCCCTCCTCAAGACCCTCAACCAGGAAGACACCACCACCATCGTCATGGTCACACACGACCAGCACAAGGCGGATCAGACCGAGCGGGTCGTGCGCCTGTTCGACGGCCGCCAAGTCAACTGAGCGCGATGATGAAGACCGCCAGACCGTCCGCGGAGGTTCGATGCTGACCCACTACCTGTCGCTGGCGGTGAAAGTACTGCTGCGGCGCAAGTTCTTCACCTTCATCAGCCTGTTCGGCATCAGCTTTACCCTGCTGGTGCTGACCGTGGTGACCGCGCTCTTCGACCATACCTTCGGCCCGGACACCACCGAGCCGTACCAGGGCCGCTCGCTCTATGTCGAGCGCGCCGTGATGTACGGTCCGCACAGCACCATGTCGAGCAGCGGCGGCTTCAAGCTGTTCGACCGCTACGCGCGCGATCTGCCCGGCGTCGAGCGTCTGTCGCTCTACGAGAACGGCCATACCGTGCACTCGTATCTCGACGGCAGGAAGATCTCGTCGAAGCTCAAGCGCACCGACGACCAGTTCTGGAAGATCCTAACGTTCACCTTTCTCGAAGGCGGGCCGTATGGCGCGGCGGACGTCGCCGAGGCCCGGCCGGTGGCGGTGATCAACGCCCGCACCCGTGAGCGGTTTTTCGGCACCGGATCCGCGGTCGGGCAGACCCTTGAGGCGGACGGGCAGCGCTTCCATGTCAGCGGCGTGGTCGAGGACGTCTCCGAGGCCCGCACGGTGCCGTTCGCGGAGATCTGGGTGCCCTACACGACGGCCAAGACCGACGCCTACAAGCGCGAGGTGATCGGCGACTGGAACGCCGTCGCGCTGGCCCGCGACACGGCCGCGATGCCCGGCATCCACGAGGAGTTCAACTCACGGCTGGCCCGCGTCGAACTGCCGGACCCGACGCACTACCAGGCCATCGTCGCGCCATTCGAGACGAAGTTCCAGGCGTTCGCGCGCGAAGTGAACGTCGGCGATCGCAAGGATCCGGAGAGCCAGGTTTGGCAGCTGGTCGGATGGCTCTCCCTGCTGTGTCTGCTGTTCGTCCTCATCCCGACGGTCAACCTGGTCAACATCAACATCAGCCGGATCATGGAACGGGCGTCGGAGATCGGCGTCCGCAAAGCCTTCGGCGCACCGGCCCGGACGCTGGTCGGCCAGTTCCTGCTCGAAAACGTCCTGCTGACCCTGCTCGGCGCTCTGGGCGGCTTCCTCCTGTCGATGCTGACGCTGCGAATGCTCGAGCGCAGCGGCGTCTTCGCCTACGCGCGCTTCACCCTCAACCCGCGGGTCTTCGCCTACGGCGTGACGCTGGCCGTCCTGTTCGGCCTGGTGTCGGGCGTCTACCCGGCGTGGCGCATGTCGAGGCTCAATCCGGTCGATGCGCTCAAGGGAGGTGCTTCGCGATGACGCGCCATCTGCTGCGACTGATCTGGAATCGTAAGCGCCAGAACTTCCTGCTGACGCTCGAGATTTTCTTCTCCTTCCTGACGGTGTTCGGAGTCGTGCTGTTCGCCCTGCACTACGCCAACAACGCGCGCCAGCCGCTCGGCTATCAGATCGAGCGCATCTGGAGCCTGACCGTCGACCGGAAAGAGTCCGCCGATGATGTCGCGGTCAAGACCCGGCAGCGCGAAACCTACCGCCAGCTCCTGGCCGCGCTGCGCGAGTTGCCCCGGGTGGAGGGGGTCGCTGCGGCGTTCACCGGTCCGTACGCGAATTCGAACTGGGGCGGCGGCATGTGGCTGGCCGGTGGACGCCAGATCCAGCACGGCGTCAATCGTGCGAGCGACGAGTTCCTCGAGCTCTTTCACATTCCGTTGGTCGCGGGCCGCTGGTTCAGCCGCGAAGACGACGCGGCATCATGGACGCCAGTGGTGCTGAACCGACGCTTGGCGGCGGCGATCTTCGGCGCCGAGAACCCGATCGGCCGCATCATCGACGAGGAACGGGATCCCAACGACGGTCCGGCCGATCCGAACGACACGCCCGAGGTGAAGCGGGTGATTGGCGTCATCGACGACTTCCGCCAGAACGGCGAGCTGTCGACCGCCGAGAACTACCTGTTCTACCGGATGCGGCTCGACGGCCCGGATCCGAAGGCCGCGCTGCCCGATCGCATTTTCGTCCGTCTCGAGCCGGGCACGCCGGCGGCGTTCGAAGAGGCGCTGGTCAAGCGCGCGATGGCCGTCGCCACCGACTGGTCGTTCGAGGTCCAGCCACTCGAGACCATGCGCCAGGACAGGCTTCGGCAGTACGCGGTTCCCCTGCTTATGGTCGCGACCATCGCCGCCTTCCTGCTGCTGATGGTGGCGCTCGGACTGACCGGCGTGGTGTGGCAGGGCGTCACCCAGCGCATCCGCGAGTTCGGCCTGCGGCGGGCCAAGGGAGCGACCATGACCAACGTGCGGACACAGGTGCTGGCGGAGATGGTCATCATGACCTCGATCGCCCTCGTGGCAGGCGTCGCGCTGGTGGCACAGCTTCCGTTGCTGCCGCTGCCGGCGGCGATGCGAGTGGTGCCGGCGTCGGTGTTCCTCCTCAGTCTGGGGCTGTCGGTCGCCGCTATCTACCTCCTGACGCTGGCCTGCGGCTGGTATCCGAGCCGCCTGGCCACCCGGGTCCAGCCAGCCGAGGCGCTACACTACGAATGAGCGCCGGCGTGGCGGTCTGCCGCCGGGCCGAACGCTGGCCGCCAAGCCATCCATGATCCTCATCGTCGACGACGACCACTCGGTGACCGCCTCGCTGGCGCTGCTGCTCAAGCAGGCCGGCCTGGCGTCAGTGACTGCCGGGTCGCCGGAGGACGCCCTGGCGGTTCTGCGCCGGCAGCCATGTCAGCTGGTGATTCAGGACATGAACTTCTCGCGGCGCACCTCGGGCGAGGAAGGACTGGCGCTGCTGCGGCAGGTGCGGGAAGTGACCCCGGCGATCCCCGTCATCCTGATCACCGCCTGGGGCTCGATTGCCCTGGCCGTCGAGGGGATGAAGGCGGGGGCGACGGATTTCATCACCAAGCCCTGGACCAATCAGCTGATGCTGCAGACGATCCAGACGACGCTGGGGCTCGAGGGCGCGCGGGCGCGGCCCGGCGAGCCGGCGCTGACCAGGGACGAGCTCGACGCTCGCTACGACTTCGGCAATCTGGTCGGGGACGATCCACGGATGGTTCGCATCCTGGAGTTGGTCGGACGCGTCGCACCGACCGACGCGTCGGTGCTGATTACCGGCGAGAGCGGCACCGGCAAGGAGCTGGTTGCCGAAGCGCTGCATCGCAACAGCCGCCGCGCCGGCAGGCCGTTCGTCAAGGTCAACCTAGGCGGCGTGTCGTCAAGCCTCTTCGAAAGCGAGATGTTCGGCCACGTCCGGGGCGCCTTCACCGACGCGCGCGCCGATCGCACTGGTCGCTTCGAGACCGCCGATGGCGGCACCATCTTTCTCGATGAGATCGGCGACCTCGACGCACCGTCGCAGGTGAAGATGCTGCGCGTGCTGCAGGACCGGACCTTCGAGGTCCTGGGATCGAGCGCACGACGCGCCGTGGACGTCCGGGTCGTCTCGGCGACCAACCGGCCGCTGCCGGCGATGGTCGCGCGCGGCGAGTTCCGCGAGGACCTGCTCTACCGCATCAACCTGATGGCCATCCATCTGCCGCCGCTGCGCGAACGGTCCGACGACATCCCGGTGCTGGCGTCGCGCTTCCTCCAGACCGCCGGCCAGGTCTATCGCCGCGAGCCGCTGACGCTAAGCCCGGCGGCTCGCCGCTGGCTGCAGGCCCAGCCGTGGCCGGGCAACGTCCGGCAGCTGCGGCAGTGCGTCGAGCGCGCCGTCCTGGTCGGCACGCGCGACCGCCTCGAGGTCGAAGATTTCGCCGAGGCGGGCGAATCCGCACCTGCGGGCAGCGGGCCCGAGGCGTTGCCCCCGGTCGGGTCGATGACCATGGACGAGATTGAACGGGCGATGATCGTCAAGTCACTGCGCCACCATGGCGGCAACATCAGCCGAGTCGCCGAATCGCTCGGCCTGAGCCGTGCCGCGCTCTACCGACGGCTCGAGAAGTACGAGATCCCGGTGTGAGCCTGCGCCGGCGGGCCATCGCCTATCTCGTCCTGCTGCACACCCTCTTCGCGGCGCTCGGCGTTTACCTGTTCCGGGCCAATGGCTACTGGCTGCTCGCGGTCGAAGCGGTGTTCCTGCTGTCGCTCGGAGCCGGTCTCCTCCTGTCGCGGGAGCTCGATCGACAGCTCGGGCTGGCGGCCGAGGGCATGCGCCTGATTCGCGACGAGGAATTCACCTCCCGATTCGTGCCCGTCGGCCAACCGGACATCGACGAGCTGATCGCGGTCTACAACCGGATGGTCGATCATCTGCGGGAGGAACGGGTGCGGCTAG
>JBDTOB010000154.1:0-6357 GCA_039933435.1 Acidobacteriota bacterium
ACGTCGGCCGAGTCGTTTCTGCCCTGGCGCGCGGCGACCTGCCCTACGCGACCGGGTCGGTCGTCCACGTGGACGGCGGGATGTCCATCCCTCGCCTTTAGAGCAGGAGAAGAGGATCTTGCGCTGCGACGCCGTCCTCTAGCAGGACGGCCGCGTCGGCTTCGGCACATTGGCCGCCGCCGTCGCCAGTTGCACGACGTTCAAGCGGTAGTAGAGAGCGGCGCTGAAGGCGCCCGTCTCGGCGCGCTCGAATAGCCTGGCGTCCGCCGACGAGATCAGCCGAACGTCCACCTCGGTATGGGCCTGGTCGGCGCCGACCCGGCGGATCTGCCGCGTCTCCAGGAAATTCAGCAGGCGTCCCTGAAGGGCCGGCCCGATCTCCCCGATGTTCTCGAGGAAGACTGTGCCGCCGTCGGCCTGCTCAAGCAGTCCGCGGATATCGCAGTCCGGCCCTGGAACGCTGGCGCGCGCGGCCCCGAACAGCCTCAGTTCCAGCAGCGGATCGGCGGCCACCGCGCAATCCACCGTCAGGAAGCGACGGGGAGCCCGGCGGCTGCCGCGGTGGATGAGCTCGGCAAGCTGCCGCTTCCCCGGGTTGGGGTCGCCGGTAATCATGACCCGCGAGTCGCAACGGAGCGCGCAGGTGAAGTCCAGCAGAATTTCACGGATCACATGGACGGACGAAGATTCGATGCACATAGTCATGACCTTGCACCTCCTCCTGACGTCAGATCGAACTGGACATCGTTCAGCCGGTTGAACAGCCCTTCGAGAAACCGGCCGCGGCCGATTAGCGAACCGGGCGACGAAGAGGTCCCGGCAATGACGCGCGCCTGGCTGCCCGGACGGCTCAGCCAGTCGTACAACGCGATCTGGTCGCCGAGCGCCAGGGCGGCGACATCGTTCAGCAGCAGCGTGCCGCCGTGGTCTCGCGGGAGCCGGAGGCGGCCCGGGAGACGGCAGACGCGCACCGGAGGCGCGCATAGGTGCTCCGCCAGCTCAGCCAGAGCCTCGAAGCCCCTGGGCTCGCAGCGGACGAGAAAGTGCTTTCCCGGCCTTTGAAGGGCGACCCAGAGCAGGAACAGCGGATGGGTCTCGCTGACTGCGCTGGCGCCAGTGCCGGCGGTGGGAGTAGTGGGAGTGGCAACAGAAACTTGATGCATGTGCATATGGCCCTCGGCGGTCTCAACGGGGTTCACATGGCTGGTGTCGCGAAGCGGCAAATCGTTTCACGCGGGGTCCGATGTAACGACTGAAGGTCTCGCCGCACTACTCACTGAGAGCCCGGAAGCAGCGTCAGAAGGTTGCGCGGGGTAGGGTTGAACGGCTACCATCGGCGGCATTTGCCGCTTCGTCCCCGCTTCAGTTTCGACGGCGACTATGTTCGGCGGTTGATCGCCGAAGACCCCGAAACGGAGCGACACTTCACCGCCTATTTCGGGGATCTGCTCTCAGTGAAACTCCGCGGCCGGTTGCGGTCCGCGGCCCTGGTGGAAGACGCGCGGCAGGAAACGTTCCTGCGGGTCCTGACCGCCCTCAAGAAAAAGCGCAGTCTCGCCAGCGCCGAGAGCCTTGGAGCGTTCGTGAACGCGGTCTGCAACAACGTCCTGCTGGAGACGTACCGCTCGTCCGCACGAGCGACGCCGCTCGATGAAGAGGTCGCCGAGCCGGAAGACGGCACGCCGACGGCCGAGTGGCAGATCCTGAAGGGCGAGGAACGTGAGCAGGTGCGCGAAGCGATTGCGGCGCTGCCGCAGAAGGACCGGGAGCTGATCACGTGGCTGTTCGTGGAGGGGCGCGACAAGGACGCAATCTGCCGCGACTTGCATGTGGATCGGGATTACCTGCGCGTTCTTCTGCACCGGACCAAGCAGCGCTTCAGAGAACAGTTTGCCGCCATGAAACCGCAGGAGTAAGGCTGTGACGCATCAGGAAGCCGTCGCCACGCTCGCCGCCGAACGCTACCTGCTCGACGAAATGCCGGACGCGCGGCGCGAGGCGTTCGAGGCCCACTTCTTCGCCTGTGAGGACTGCGCCGACGAGATGCGGGCGGCTGCGGCCCTGCTGGAAGGCGCCAAGGATCAGCGCGCCCTCTTCCAGACCCGCGCTACCGCCCTGCCAATGGCCGACCTTCGACAGAGCCGGCGAGTCTCGTGGAGTCGAACCCCGGCATTGCCCTGGGCGCTCGCGGCGACGCTCGCCGGTCTTGTCACCTACCAGTCGCTATGGGTCGTGCCTTCACTGCGGCGCAGCCCGCCAGTGGCGTTGGCTCCGGTCACTCTGCGGCCCGAGAACCGCGGTCAGGAAACCATCGTCCCGCTCAAGAAGGGCGCCGACGCGGTCAGTCTGGCGATCGAGGTCAACGATGCGCCCGCGGCGGGCGAGGTCACTTACGAGCTGGCGACCGCGGACGGGCAGCGTATCGTCTCCGGCCGCGCCGCCACGCCCCCGGCGGGCACGCCTCTCCTCGTCCTTATGCCGTCGTGGACACTGACCGGGTCGATGCACTACATTCTGTCCGTGCATGACACTGCGTCGCCCGGCCGGACGCTCGGGGAGTATCGCTTCGCGGTGTCGACCCAGTAAACCTTCGCAAGCGGGTCCCATCGCATGAATCTTCCACGGCGTTTCATTTTTCGCGGCAATGCCGCGGCGATTGGCGGGCGGATTGTCCGCCCGGTCGATTGCATCATCGACTCGAGTGCCGCCAGCTCGTTGACCGTGGCGGGTGGACTGTCGCGCGCGCGGGCCGGCGCGACCACATTCTGTGATGGGGTCAGCATCGGCGGCGCGGAGACGTCGGCCGAGGGCCTCTTCGACGACCTCCAGCAGCACGTCGCGCTCACCTACCGTCGAGGCGCGCCGGAGTCGGTCACCACCTCGACTCGCGTCTCGTCGGATGTAACCAAACTGACCGTCGGCGACACGCCGCAGATGACGATCGACCACGTGCGCGCGTCGTTGGCCGCGCGCAGTCCGGCTGGCAGCGGCGAACCCGGCATCGCCGTCGGCGAAGACACGGCGATCGAAGGCCTTGCGATTGGTCAGTATCGCCTGAAGGTTGAGCTGGCGGTGCCGTTCTTCCGCCAGCACGACACCCGATCCAAGCTGCTCGCGGCGGCGGATGACCCGCGGCTCGCCAACGACTCGGTTCTCAGCCTCCTGATGAAGGCAACCCTCGGCGGCGCACCCAGCCCCGGGCGGCTGCTCCACTGCTTCGGCACCACCTACGCCACGCTCGTCAAGTCCATCACCTGGGACGGCGCGCCATACCCGGGCGCGGAGATCGACCACAACTGCGTGATCGTTCCCGAGTTCGGCCGCGTCTTCCTGGGTGAGCTTCTCATCACCGATCTCTCACGGCGCCTGACCATGGTCCGCCTCGAGCTCGGATCACCGAGTGGCGGCGACGTCGTCTGCGTCGAGGTGGAAAGCAACGGTACCTGGTCTAGCTGACCGGACGCGAGGGCATGCAGCGCGCCAGCGTCCTCGTCGTCCTCGTCGCCCTCGTCGCGCTGCTTGCGGCCGGCGGGTGCGCCGCCCGCAGGGAACGTCAGCTTGAGTCTGCGTTCGATGAAGCGCGCCTTGCGTCGCGACGCGGCGATCTGCCTCAGGCGCGCGCGCTGACCGAACGCGGCATCGCTCTCGCCGCGCCGGACTCCGAATGGTCGTGGTCGTTCAGGCTTCTCCGCGGCGAGATTCTTCTCCTCCAGCATCAGTCGGCTGAAGTCGAATCGCTGGTGCAGGCGCCGATGCCGCCGGGGCTCGGTTTCGCCGGCCTGCGCGCCCGGCAGCAATTCCTGCGCGCGCTGGTCCAGCGCAGTCAGAACCATTTCGCGGACGCATTTGCGCTGCTGGAGGCGGCCGGCCGGATCGCCCCCGGCGACGACCCCGCGCAGCTCGACATCGCGTGGTTGCAGGGACAGCTGCTCATGCGCCTGGGCCGGTGGTCCGAAGCCGAGACCCGCCTGAACGCAGTTGTGACGAACGCGGCCGCGGCGGGGGATCGCTTTCAACAGGCGAGAGCGCTCAACGACCTCGGGATGGGCAGCGTCGCCCGCAACCGGTGGGACGAGGCCTTGCCTCGTTTCGAGCAGGTCCTGTCCTTCCAGGATCTCGACTCACTGTCGGTGTACGGCGCCGCGCTCAGCAACGCCGGAATCTGCTATTCACGGCTCGGCGAGTTCGATCACGCGCTGGCGATTCAACGCCGCAGTGTTGCGCTGCACACCAACCGGGGGCCGCGCGCCGACTACGCGCAGTCGCTCGCTGGCCTTGGCAATACCTTCATCATGCAGGGCGACGCGCGCCAGGGTCTGCCCTTTCTACGCCAGGCGCTCGAGCTTGCGCTGGAGATCAAGCAGCCGGCTGATGCGGCGCTCTGGGCCGGCAACATCGCGGCCGCGAACGTGGAGCTCGGCAACTGGAACGAGGCAGAGCGTTTCAACGAACAGGCCAAGGCTCTCAAAGCGGCAAGCCGCACCGGTCAGCTCGCCCACAACACGCTCAATGCGGCGCAGATCGCGCAGGGACGCGGGCAGTTCGACCAGGCGGCGTCGTTGTTCGAGGAGTCGCTGGCCGGCGGCGGCGCCGATCCCGCAATCCGGTGGTCGGCCCATGCCGGACTCGGGGACGTGGCAATGTCCCAATCGCACGCTGAAGAGGCGTCCCGGCATTTTGAAGCGGCGCTCGAAACGATCGAGAAAACGCGATCCGATCTGCTGAAAACCGAATACAAGTTCACCTTCCTAACGCGGCTGATCCACTTCTACCAGGAATACGTCGAGGTCCTCGTCGGCGAGGGGCGCACCGACCGCGCGCTCGAAGTGTCGGAGTCGAGTCGGGGCCGGGTGCTCGCCGATCGCAACGGCCTTCCGGCTCCGGCGAAGGCGAGTGCCGCGGCGCTGCGCCAGGTCGCCGCGCGGTCGGGCACCGTCCTCTTGTCATACTGGCTCGCGCCCCGGCAGGCCTACGTATGGGTCGTCACGGCTGAGAGCGTGCGCTGCGTGCGACTGCCTCCGGCCGATGACGTCCTTGCCCTGGTGAAGCAGTACCAGGCGACGGTGAACAACAGCCTAGCTGATCCTCTCGGATCCGCCACCGCCGGAGGCCGATTGTACCAGATGCTGGTCGAGCCGGTATCGGCATGGGTGCCGCGTGGCGCGCGAGTCGTGATCGCCGCCGATGGCGCGCTCCACGGGCTCAACTTCGAGTCGCTGCCCGTACCGGGAGCCACGCGTCACTACTGGATCCAGGACGCTGAGATCGAAGTCACGCCGGGACTGTCGGTGCTGTCGGTGATCGCTGGACGACCCGCGCCGGCGGCGTCCATGCTGCTCATCGGCGATGCGACACCCCGCCCGCCCGAGTTCCCGGCGTTGAAATATGCCGGCGCCGAGATCCTCAATGTCGCTCGGCATTTTCCCGCCGACGCGGTCGTCACCTTTCAGGCCGGCCGGGCGTCTCCGGCCGCCTACAAATCAGCCGACACCGGAGCGTTCACGTTCGTGCATTTCGCCGCCCACGCCGCGTCCAACTTCGCAAGCCCGCTCGACTCGGCCGTTATCCTCACCGGCCCGGATGGCGGCTACAAGCTTTACGCGCGGGACGTCGCGGCGCTGCCGTTGCACGCGGAGCTGGTGACCGTGTCGGCTTGCCGTGGCGCCGGCGAACGGGCCTACTCGGGTGAGGGGCTCGTCGGTTTCGCCTGGGCGTTCCTCCGGGCGGGCGCCCACCGCGTTATCGCCGGGCTCTGGGACGTCGACGATCGATCGACGGCCGAACTGATGGACCGGCTCTATTCGGGCATCGCTGCAGGCAAGACGGTTTCAGGCTCGCTGCGCGAGGCCAAGCTGGCGATGATTGCCCGCAGCGACAACTACAGCAAGCCGTACTATTGGGCGCCGTTCCAGCTGTTCACCGTGGTGCCTTGAAGGAAACCACGGAATGAACCGCCGGTCCACCGTGCGAGCTGGGAGGCCGCCCCACCGGACCCCGTTCTGACGCAGTAACCGAAAGGCTCCAGCCCGGCGACGCGTCCCTGGGACCTCTGTCATTGACCTCGAAGGTGCCGCCGCCGAAGCGATCGCGGACGATGCCTGTGACTGAACCCTTGACGTTGTCGACAGGCGTGCTGAGCCGCGCTCCAGGAGAATCCCATATTTAACGGGTGGCGCGCCCCCGCAACCATCCCTATCGTCACATTCGAGGTCGGAGTGTCCAGCGACGTCGTCGTCCGTCACCTGCGTTCGGGCTAGAAGAGTGTCTGCGGGTAGGCGTCGATCGACGTCAGCGCCTCGGCGTAGGCCACGCCGCAGGTGGCGCCGCGGTAGCGGAGCAGCGTCTCCCGGAGCCGCT
>JBDTOB010000155.1:0-6351 GCA_039933435.1 Acidobacteriota bacterium
TGACCGCCGACGGCCGGGTGAGCGCCGCGCCGGGGGTGCGGACCCCGCTCACCGGCGCCGCGGCCAACCGGCTGATCCAGCGCGAGCGGGCGGAGGTGGACGCCCTGGCGGTCGGATCGGGCACGCTGATCATCGACGATCCGCTGCTGACGGCACGCGGCGCCTACCGCTTCCGCCCCCTGACCCGGGTGGTGTTCGACACCCGGCTGCGGACCCCTTCGCATGCCAAACTCTTCTCGACGCTCGCGTCCGGGCCGGTCATAATCGTGACGACGCCAGGGGGGGCCGCGGCCGCCCCGGAGGCCGCCGGGGCGCTGCGCGCCGCCGGCGCCGATCTCGCGGTCGTGCCCGCCGAGGCGGCAGGCGGAGCGGCGGACGGCGGGCGCGTCAGCCTCCACGCCGCCCTCGAGCATCTGGCCGGGCGCGGGCTGTCGTCCCTGATCGTCGAGGGCGGGCCCTGCCTCCAGCGCGCCTTCTGGGACGCCGGGCTGGTTGATCGCGTCCAGATATTCAGGACCCCGCACCGCGTCGGAGCGCTCGGGCTGGAGTGGCTGGCGCCGATCGAGGCCGGGCTGGGCTGGTCGCCGGCGCTGACGACGACGCTGGGCGCCGATGTGCTGGTCGAGGGCTATGTTCACCGGACTGATTGAGGCCATCGGAGAAGTGGCGGAGGTCGCGCCGACCCCGGACGGGTTCCGGCTGCGCGTCGCGACCGCACTCGCCCCCGAGCTGTCGCCCGGCGACAGCCTGGCGGTCAACGGCGTCTGCCTGACGGTCGTCTCTGCCGACGGCGAGGGGCTCTACGCCGACGTCTCGCCGGAGACCGCGCGGGTCAGCGCGCTCGGCCGTCTCACCAGCGGCTCGCGGGTCAACCTCGAACGGCCGCTGCGGGCCGACGCCCGCCTTGGCGGACACTTCGTCCAGGGACATGTGGACGCGGTCGGCTCGATTGAAGAGATCCGCCCCGCCGGCGACTCGCACTGGCTGGCGGTCACGTTTCCGACCCTGCTCGCGCCCTACATCGTCCGCAAGGGCTCGATTACCATCGACGGCATCAGCCTGACGGTCGCCAACGTCGGCGACCGCCGCGTCGATGTGCAGATCATTCCCTACACCTGGACGCATACCACCCTGAGCCGCGTGCGGCAGGGAGATGCCGTCAACATCGAGGTCGACATCCTCGGCAAATACGTCGTTCGCGTCGCCGAACTGGCCGGCATGACGATCAAGCCGGGCGCGACCCACTGAGTGACGGACACCCGACACATGGCCAAGCGATCCACCCGGACTCGAAAGTCACCGTTCGCTCCCATCGAGGAGGCGATTGCCGCGATTCGCGACGGCCGGATGATCATCGTCGTCGACGACGAGGATCGCGAGAACGAAGGGGACCTGACCATCGCGGCCGAGAAGATCACCCCGGAGGCGATCAACTTCATGGCCCGCTACGGCCGCGGCCTGATCTGCATGCCGATGACCGAGGAGCGGCTGGCGGCGCTCGACCTGCCGCAGATGGTCGTGCAGAACACGGCGCGCTTCGGGACCGCGTTCTGCGTGCCGATCGAGGCCAAGGGGGTGACGAGCACCGGGATCTCGGCGGGCGACCGTGCCGCCACCGTGCTCGCGGCCATCGATCCGCGCACCGGGCCGTTCGACCTGGCGCGGCCCGGCCACATGTTCCCGCTCAAGGCCCGCACCGGCGGCGTCCTGGTGCGCGCCGGGCAGACTGAGGCCGCCGTCGATCTGGCGCGCATCGCCGGGCTCTATCCCGCGGGGGTGATCTGCGAAATCATGAACGACGACGGCACCATGGCGCGGGTGCCGCAGCTGACCAAGTTCGCGAAGCGGCACAAGCTGCTGATGGTCACCGTCGCGGACCTGATTCAGTACCGGATGCGGACCGAGGCGCTGGTGCACCGCATCGCCGCCGCCGACCTGCCGACCGTGAACGGCGACTTTCACGTCATCGCCTTCGAGAGCTCGATCGACCATGAGACGCACGTTGCGCTGGTGAAGGGGGAGATTGGCGACGGCGAGAACGTCCTGGTGCGGGTGCACTCCCGGTGCCTCACCGGCGACGTCTTCCACTCGGCGCGGTGCGACTGCGGCCCCCAGCTCGACGCGGCGCTGGCGCGGATTGCCGAGGAGGGCCGCGGCGTGCTGCTCTATCTGAACCAGGAAGGGCGGGGGATCGGGATCGCCAACAAGATCCGCGCCTACGAACTGCAGGATCAGGGGCTCGACACGGTCGAGGCCAACGAGCGCCTCGGCTTCAAGGCCGATCAGCGGGATTACGGGATCGGCGTCCAGATCCTCAAGGATCTCGGGGTCCGCAGCATGCGGCTGCTGTCGAACAATCCGCGCAAGCTGGTCGGCCTCGAGGGCTACCATCTGTCGGTGGCCGAGTGGCTGCCGCTCGAGATTCCGGCGTCGGAGACGACCCGGCGGTATCTGAAAACAAAGAAGGACAAGCTCGGCCACAGGCTCACCTCCGTTTGACAGATTCGGCCTCAATCAACTACGATAAACGTTTGCGCGAGAAGCTCTTAGAGCGCCGACGACCATGTTTGAATCCCTCAGTGACCGCCTTCAGGGAGTCTTCCGCTCTCTGCGGGGGGAGCTCCGCCTCACCGAAGCGACCGTCGAGATCGCGCTGCGCGAGATCCGCATGGCGCTGCTCGAGGCGGACGTCAACTTCAAGGTGGTCAAGGCGTTCATCGACCGGGTACGCGACCGCGCCGTCGATCAGGAGGTGCTCAAGAGCCTGACGCCCGCCCAGCAGGTCGTCCGCATCGTCCGCGACGAGATGCTGGCGCTGTTCGGCGAGACCACCGGCGGGCTGCCGGCGGCGACCGCGCATCCGCGGGTCATCCTCCTGCTTGGCCTCCAGGGCTCGGGCAAGACGACCACCGCGGGCAAGCTGGGGCGCTGGCTGGCGAAGCAGGGGCGGCATCCGCTGCTGGTCTCCACCGACGTGCGGCGTCCGGCGGCGATCGCCCAGCTCAACGTCGTCGGCCAGCAGGCCGGGGTGCGGGTGCACGATCCGGCCGGGGAGCTCGATCCGGTGCGCCGCGCCAGCGGGGCGATGACCGAGGCGCGCAACAGCGGCTTCGACACGCTGATTGTCGACACCGCCGGCCGGCTGCACATCGACGACGAGCTGATGGAGGAGCTGCAGGCGATCAGCGCCGCGGTGACGCCGACCGATCGGCTGTATGTCGCTGACGCCATGACCGGCCAGGATGCCATCAAGAGCGCCGGCGAGTTCAACCGCCGCATCGGCATCAGCGGCGTGGTGCTGTCGAAGATGGACGGCGACGCGCGCGGCGGCGCGGCGCTGTCGGTCGTCGGCGTCGTCGGCGTGCCGATCGCGTTTGTCGGCAGCGGCGAGCGGCTGCAGGATCTCGAGCCGTTCCATCCCGACCGCGTCGTCTCGCGCGTCCTCGGGATGGGCGACGTGCTGTCGCTCATCGAGAAGGCCGAGGAGGCCGTCTCGGTGGAGGACGCCGAAAAGCTGGAGCGGAAGCTGCGGCTCGACGAGTTCACGCTCGAGGACTTCCGCGATCAGCTGCGAACGATCAAGAAGATGGGGCCGATCGAGCAGATCCTCGGGATGCTGCCGGGGATGGGCAACCTCAAGGAGCTGACGGCGAACCGCGAGAAGATCGACGACAAGCAGCTGGATCGGGTCGAGGCGATCATCAATTCGATGACCCCGCACGAGCGCCGGCACCATCAGCTGATCAGCGGCAGCCGTCGGAAGCGGATCGCGAAGGGCAGCGGCACCTCGGTCGAGGAGATCAACCGCCTGCTCAAGCAGTTCGTCCAGATGAAGAAGATGCTGAAGCAGATGGGCGGCATGGCGGCGATGGCGGGGAAGAAAAAGGGCGGCCTCGGCATGATGAAGGGGCTGATGGGGCGGTAGACGAGCGCTCAGCTGACAGCATGGCGCTGTCGGTAGTGGCGGAAATAGGCTGGGAGCAGACAGCTGGCAGCCGAAAGCTAAAGGATCAAGATGTTAGCAATTCGTTTGAGGCGGACGGGTTCGAAGAAGCGGCCGTTTTTCCGGGTGGTGGTGACCGACTCGCGCGTCGCGCGTGACAGCAGCTACGTCGAGGTGCTCGGGCACTACAATCCGCGCACCAACCCGGAGACGCTGGATCTCAAGCGCGATCGCCTGGAACACTGGGTCAAGCTCGGGGCGACGCCGTCCGACACGGTACGCACGCTGGTGGCCCGGATGCCGCCGGCGCCGGTGGAGCCCGTCGAGGCCCAGGCGGCCGAACAGCCCGCGTCGTGAGCCGCTGCCGGGATGTGGTCGAGGTCGTGGCCCGCGCGCTGGCGGACCGGCCGGAGGCCGTCCGGGTCGTGGAGCGGGACCAGCGGGGGCAGCTGCTGCTGGAGCTGTTCATGGGCCCGGGGGAGCTCGGGCGGGTGATTGGCCGTCAGGGGCGGACGGCCGCGGCGCTGCGCACCCTGGTGACGGCGACCGCGGATCTCGAAGGCGTCAAGGCGACCCTGGAGTTCCGGGACGACCAGTGAGCACGGACGACCTGCTGCTGGTGGGCCGGGTGGCGCGGCCGCACGGCATTCGCGGCCAGGTGATCGTCACCCCCGAGACCGATTTCCCGGGGGACCGCTTCAGGAACGGCCAGACGTTGCTCGTCGGCGCGGCGGATCGGCCGGTCGAACGCCGCATCACGGAAGTCCGCTTCCACCAGGGGCGGCCGATTCTGGCGCTCGACGGCATCGAGACCATGGACGCGGCGGAAGGGCTGGCCGGCGCCGAGGTCTGGGTCCATCAGGGCGGCCTCGAACCGCTGCCCGCCGGCACCTACTATCGCCACGACCTGGTCGGCTGCGAGGTGCAGGACCTGTCGGGCGGTGTGATCGGCCGCGTCACCGCAGTCGAGGGGACGCTCGATCGCAGCTACCTGGTGGTGGACGGGCACGTGATGCTGCCGCTGGTCGAGGGCATCTGCGCCGAGGTGGACATGGCGGCGCGGCGGATCGTCGTCGATCCGCCGGCCGGCCTGCTCGAGATTTACCGGACGTGACCGAGATCTACCGGACGTGACAGCGCGGTGAAGATCGACTTCGTCACCATCTTCCCGCAGATGATTGCGGGGCCGCTGGCCGAGGGAGTGGTGGGGCGCGCCATCGATCGCGGCCTGCTCGACGTCCGCGTCCACGACCTCCGCGATCATGCGCCCGATCGGCACCGCGTCGTCGACGACATGCCGTTTGGCGGCGGGCCGGGGATGGTGCTGAAAGCGGAGCCGCTGTTCAGGGCGGTGGCGCACATCCGGGCGGAGCGGGGCACGCCGGACGCCGTGATTCTGACTTCGCCGGACGGCCGCCGGTTCAGCCAGGCCGAGGCGCGGCGGTTTGCGGGCATGGCCCACGTGGCGATCCTGTGCGGGCGCTACGAGGGAGTGGACGAGCGGGTGCGGATGCACCTGGCGACCGACACCGTGTCGATCGGGGATTACGTCGTGTCGGGTGGCGAGTTGCCGGCGCTGGTGATCGCGGACGCGGTCGCGCGGCTGGTGCCGGGGGTGGTCGGCGACGAGGAATCGGTGGCGCGCGACTCGTTTTCGCGCGGGCTGCTCGATTACCCGCAGTACACGCGGCCGGCGTCGTTCGACGGCCTCGAGGTGCCGGCGGTGCTGCTGTCGGGCCACCATCGGGAGATCGAGCGGTGGCGGCGGCGCGAGGCGCTGTCGCGCACGCTCGAGCGGCGTCCGGATCTGTTGAAGGGGCTGACCCTCGACGCGGAGGACGCGGCGCTGCTCAGGGAATTGCGGCCGGAGCCGCCGGACGGCGAGTAGCGGAGCGCATCGGGATTTCAAGAAGGAGTGACTGAGATGAATGCGGTTGAAAGCGTCGAGCGCGGAAACATGGTCGAGCGCCCGGCGATCAAGCCTGGCGACACCGTGAAAGTGCACGTCAAGGTGCGCGAAGGGGACAAGGAGCGGATCCAGGTCTTCGAGGGCATGATTATCGGCATGCACCGCGGCGGATCCCGCGCCACCTTCACGGTGCGCAAGGTCTCGTTCGGCCAGGGGGTCGAGCGCATCTTCCCGCTGCATTCGCCGATCATCGACAAGATCGACGTCCTCCGCACGGCCCGCGTCCGCCGCGCCAAGCTCTACTTCCTCCGCGAGCTGAAGGGCAAGGCCGCGCGCATGAAGGACGTCACCCAGAAGAAGCCGACCGCGTAAGCCCAGCTGCGGCCGTGGTGAAGGTGCGCGCGTTCAGGACCCTCGAGAACACCGTCCGGCGGCTGGGCTTCAACCTGGTCGCCGGCGTGGACGAGGTCGGCCGGGGATGCCTGGCCGGCCCGGTCAT
>JBDTOB010000156.1:0-6344 GCA_039933435.1 Acidobacteriota bacterium
CAGCGGCTGCTGACGCTGGCCCAGACCGAGCCGAATGCCGACCTGCGCGGCGAGGCGGTGCGGCAGCTTGGCGTGATGGGGGCCAGCGACGAGCTCTGGCAGATGTATCAGAAAGACGCCAGCGTCGCGGCCAGGAAGCAGATTCTCCAGGCGATGTTCATCGGCGGCGACGCCGCCCGGATGATCGAGCTGGCGCGCCGCGAGCCGGACGCCGGGCTGCGGGGGGTGGCGGTGCGCAATCTGGGGCTGATGGGCGGGAGCAAGGCCGGCGAGGCGCTCGTCGATATCTATGGCACCGACAAGGACCCCGCGGTGCGGAAGTCGGTGATCGAGGCGTTGTTCCTGCGGAGCGATGCCACGGCGCTGGTCGCCCTGGCGCGCAAGGAGAGCAACGTCGATCTCAAGCGCGACATCGTCCAGAAGCTGTCTTTGATCCAGGACAAGGTCGCCACCGATTACATGATCGAACTGCTGAACAAGTAGAGGAGTGACGCGATGTCAAATCACGGTTCGATGGCGGCGATTGCGCTCGTGGCGGCCATCGCCCTCGGCGGAGCGGCCGCGGCCGGGCAGCCGCGGGTGACGAACGGCCGTGTCACCACGCAGGCCGCGGGCAGTCCCCTGGCGCCGGCGTTCCGTGCACTGGTCGAGGGGACGACCGGTGCAACCTGGATCGGCTACGCCGTGCCGGCCGCGGGCGCCGGGCGGATGACGTGCTGCGCGGACCCCGGCGGATCGGACGGACACTGGTCCCAGGGCTGTTGCGGCGGCTGCCGTCTCGAGCCGGACAGCGCCAAGGCAGGGGCCCCGTCGGCGGTCGCCGGAAGGGTGGCGCACATCGAGGCGGCGGATCAGATGTTCGTGCTGTTTCGCGTCGAACAGGGGAAGGTGCAGCGGATTCGCCTCTTCGCCGCCGAGTGCGGTCTCGACGCCGGCGGCCGCGATCTCGTGTGGCTGGACGGCGTGCGTCCCGCCGACAGTGTGGCGCTGCTCGAGAGCCTGGCCATGGCCGAGGCCGGGGCGGCGCCGCGGACGATGGACGACGCCGTCACCGCGATGGCGCTGCACCGCGACCCGGCCGCGGATGCCGCGCTCGAGCGGCTGGTGGCCCCGTCGAGCCCTGACGCCGTCCGCCGCAAGGTGACGTTCTGGCTCGGCCATGCGCGCGGCGCGCGCGGGTTGGCCGTGCTCGGCCGCGTGCTACGGGACGACCCGTCGCACGAGGTCCGCAAGAGCGCGGTCTTCGGCGTCTCCCAGAGCCGCGAGCCCGGCGCCGTGGACCTGCTGTCGACGCTGGCACGCACCGATCGCGACCCCCGCATCCGCAGCGAAGCCCTCTTCTGGATGGCGCAGCAGGCCGGCGCCAAGGCGGCCGCCGCGATCACCGACCGCATCGACAACGACCCCGACACCGGGGTCAAGAAGCGCGCGGTGTTCGCGCTCAGCCAGCTGCCGAAAGACGAGGGCGTGCCGCTGCTCGTCACCGTGGCGCGGACCAATCGCAACCCCGACGTGCGCAAGCAGGCGATCTTCTGGCTCGGCCAGTCCAACGACCCCCGCGCCCTGGCCTTCTTCGAGGAACTGCTCGCCGTCAGATAGAAGGTGCACCGTGGCCCCTGGCCCATGGGCACCTTGCTTTGAGTTACCATTTTACTGATGGTCACTCCTCCTTCCCGGCTCTGCGCCACCCTCGTGCTGATCGCGGCTGCGGCGTGCGGCTCGCGATCGGCGCCGCCGCCGCAGCAGAGCGCGGCCTCCGGCGACGCCTCGCTGACCGCCGCGGCGCACGATTATCTGGAAGACCTCTACCGGCGGCAGCCGACCCAGGCCACCTATCTCGGCATCCACAAGTACGACGACCGCCTCGAGGACTATTCCCGCGAAGCGGTGGCCGACGCCGTCACGGGGGCGCGGCAGTTCCGGGACCGGGTGGCGGCCATCGATCCCGGCTCGTTGTCCCTGTCGGCCCAGCTCGACCGCGAGCAGCTGCTCCACGCCATCGATTCCCGGCTGCTGACGCTGGAGGTGGTGCGCCCCTGGGCGCGTGATGCCGACACCTACAGCAGCGGCATCACCAATACCGCCTACATCATGATCAAGCGCGAGTTCGCCCCGCCGGACGTGCGCATGCGCCAGCTGATGGCGCGCGAGGCGGCGATGCCGGCGGCGCTCGCCGAAGCGAGAAAGAACCTCGACAACCCGCCGCGCATCTACACCGAGATTGCCATCGAGCAGCTCGACGGCAACCAGGAGTTCTTCCGGACCGCGGTCCCGGGCGCCTTTACCGCCGTGAAGGATCCGGCGCTGGTCCAGCAGTTCACGCAGACCAACGACGCCGTGGTCCAGGCACTCGGCGACTACAAGCGCTGGCTGCAGGACGATCTCCTCAAGCGTTCGAACGGCGATTTCGCCTTCGGCGAGGACACCTACCGCAAGAAGCTCGCGGCCGACGAGATGATCGACGTGCCGCTCGACGAGCTGCTCGCCGCCGGCGAGCGCGATCTGCGCGCCAACCAGGCGGCCTTCGCGGAGGCCGCCCGCCGCATCGATCCCAGACGCACGCCGGCGCAGGTGCTGGCGAAGGTCGAGGCGGACCATCCGCCGGCCAGCCGGCTGCTGGACACGACCCAGGCCGACCTCGACTCGATCGCCCGGTTCATGACCGATCACCACATCATCACCATTCCCAAGGCCGCTCCCGCGAAGGTCCAGGAGACCCCGCCCTTCCTCCGCGCCACCACCACCGCGTCGATGGACATTCCCGGCCCGTTCGAGACGGTGGCGGACGAGGCCTACTACAGCATGACGCTGCCGGACCCTTCCTGGAGCGCCGCCAAAACCGACGAGTTCATGCGTCAGTGGTACTACGCGCTCATCACCAACGTCTCGGTCCACGAGGTCTGGCCGGGGCACTACCTCCAGTTCCTCTACGCGCGGCACTTTCCCTCCGACATCCGCAAGGTCTTCGGCGCGGCGTCCAACTCCGAGGGCTGGGCGCACTACTGCGAGCAGATGGTCATCGACGAGGGCTTCCATGCCGACGATCCACGCTTTCGCCTCGCCCAGGTGCAGGACGCGCTGCTGCGCGACGTCCGGCTGATCGTCGGGATCCGCATGCACACGCGCGGCATGACGATGGCGGAGGCGGAGGAGTATTTCGTGAAGGAGGGGTATCAGCCGAGGCCCACCGCCCGGTCGGAGACCAAGCGCGGCACCTCCGACGCCACCTACGGCTACTACACCATGGGCAAGCTGATGATCCTCAAGCTGCGCGACGACTACAAGGCGAAGCAGGGGGCGCAGTACTCGCTGCAGCAGTTCCACGACACCTTCATCAGCCTCGGGCCGCTGCCGCTGCCGCTCATCCGCAAGGCCATGCTCGGGGAGCAGGGTCAGGCCTTTTGAACGCCCTCTCGGGTCCGCTGCTGCTGACGCTGCTGCTGGCGACGCAGCAGCCGGCCGCCCCTCCGATTCAGGTTGACGCCGCGCAGGTCTTCCGCGACGTCGAGACGCTGGCGGCCGACGCCATGGAAGGCCGGCAGACCGGCACCGAGGGCGGGCGCCGCGCCAGGGCCTACATCGTCGATCGCCTGAAGACCATCGGCGTGGCCCCGGTCGGGGGGAAGTTCGAGCGGCCGTTCACGTTTACCGGGCGCGACGGCGTCGAACGAACCGGGACGAACGTGGTCGGGGTGATTCCCGGCACGCGCGACCCGTCGCACTACACCGTCGTCACCGCCCATTACGATCACATCGGGATCCGCAACGGCGTCGTCTTCAACGGCGCCGACGACAACGCCTCCGGCGTCGCGGCGCTGCTGGCGGTGGCCACGGCATTCACCCGGCAGCGCCCGGCGCATTCGCTGCTGATTGTCGCGGTTGACGCCGAGGAGGCGGGGCTCAAGGGCGCGGCGGCGCTGCTGCAGGCGCCCCCGGTGCCGGTGGCGGCCATGGTGGTGAACGTCAACATCGACATGGTCGGCCGCGATGCCGGCAACCGGCTGTTCGCCGCCGGGGTGCGTCATTCCCCCTTCCTGCGGCCCTACCTCGAGACCGTGGCGCAGCCGCCGGTCCATCTGCTCTTCGGGCACGACGGCGGCTCGGTCCTGGACGCCGTCACCGGCGACGACTGGACCCGGGATTCCGATCACTACCTGTTCCATCAGGCCGGCATTCCCTTCGTCTACTTCGGCGTCGAAGATGCCGCGCAGCATCACCGCCCGACCGACGACAGCGCCACGATCGGCCGGGAGTTCCTCGCCGGCGCCTCGGCCACCGTGATTGCGGCGGTGCGGGCGTTCGACGCCCACCTGGAAGAAATCGCCGCGGCTCGTGCCCGGCACTGACCCTGGCGGTGGAGCCGGGGCGTCGCGCGCCGGCGGCCAATCGGCGCCGGGCGATATACTCATGGTTTCCGGCGAACGAGGAACAAGGATGCACAGACCCTGGAAGGCGGTGGCCCTGGCGGCCGCACTGAACCTGAGCGCGGCCGGCATGGCGGCCGCCCAGACCGTACTGGTGCGGAACGTTCCCGCCGGGTCAGCTGTCGATGCCGTGCTCAACGCCACGACCACCGGCAGCGGCGCCGCCGATGCCGATGGCGTCGCGACCCTGCCGCTGAAGATGAAGGAGACGATTGGCAAGGCCGAGATCGACGCCAACGTCTTCGTGGACAGCTGCGACAACCGGCATCGCATCATCGTCGTCGAGCTCGGCGGCGCGCTGGCGGCGCCCGAGCCGGACTGCCGCCGGCAGCAGATCAGCGGCCTCTACTGGGTCCGCCCGGTGAACACCATCGTCGTCAATCTCGCCGGGGCCGCCCCGAGCCTGCTGCTGATCAAGGGCGGCTACGGCATCCCGCCGCCGGGCACCGAGGGGGAGAACGCCGACAGCGGTCCGCGGACGTGGCGCCAGGCGCCGAACGGGCTGGTCATCGGCGGCGGTGCCGGCCTGTCCAGTTTCCGCGACGCGAAAACGATCGCCTGCGGCACGGTCAGCCCCTGCGGCGGGCGCGATTCGGGCATTGGCTACACCGCCGGCGCGACCTTCTGGATCAAGCGCTTCCTGGGGGTCGAAGGGGCCTATCTCAAGCCCAGGAACATGACCGCCTCGGGGGGGGATTCCTTCAAGTTCGACAGCGAGGTCGACGCCGACATCTGGACGCTGGCAGGCATCGTCGCGGCACCGATCGGGCCGGTGCGGCTCTACGGCAAGGGCGGCATGACCTATCACCAGGCGACGGCGACCACCAAGGAGACGATCGGCACCGCCAGCCAGACCTTCGACTATCGGACCAAGGGCTATGGCTGGATGTTCGGCGCCGGGCTGGAAGCCTGGGTCACGTCGCGGGTGGCGCTCTTCACGGAAGCGGGGGTCGATCGGTTGAAGGGGAAGTCGGACGGCGGCGGTGCCCCGGAGATCGACGATCGCATGCGCACGGTGATCGCGGGGCTCCGCATCCACATCGGGCGGTGATCGCCGCTACTGCACGTCGAGCAGATCGACCTCGAAAATCAACGAGCTGAACGGCGGAATCGGACCGTTGCGGGTGATGCCGTAGCCGAGCGACGAGGGAATGACGATGCGGCGGGCGCCGCCAGCCTTCATGCCGTTGACGCCCTGCTCGAGGCCGATGATCACCTGCCCGGCCCCCAGCGTGAAGCTCAGCGGAGTACCGCCGACCGACGTCTCGAACTTCAATCCCTTGTTGTCCGCCGTGGACGGGTCGTAGAGCCAGCCGGTGTAATTGGCGGTGAGGATCTTGCCCGGCACCGCGTCCGCGCCGGTGCCGAGGCGCAGGTCGGTCTGGCTGAAGGCCACCGGCTTTGACGGCGTCGTCGGCGTCGGCCCGCAGCCGGACGCCGCCGACGCTGCCAGCATTGCCACCAGGAGAGCGTTGCGACCGTAACGGGAGAGCATCACTCCCGCATTCTACAGGACGCCGCGGCTACCTGCCCAGCGCGTCCGCCTTCATTTTCGCCATCACGCCGGCCAGCTGGCGCAGCTCCTCCTGGCTGAAGATGCCGCGCGCGGTCCGGAACATCTCCCCCTCTTCTTCCTCGATGTGATGGTCGATGTTCTCCTTGAGGACCTTGAACTTCGCGCCCCACTGCTCATCGTCGCGGGCGAGGCCCTTCAACTCTTCCATGAGCAGATCGGCGACGTGGTGCTCCTGGTAGCCTTCGAGGACCTTGTCTTTGGCCTGGGGATGCGACTGCAGCGCCGGGTAGAGGACCTTTTCCTCGATCAGCTCGTGGGCGTTGAGCTCGCGCGCCAGCCGCGCCAGCAGCTCGGTGCGCGTCCGGACGCCGCGGGCCGTGGTCTGTTCACCCTCGGCGAGCAGG
>JBDTOB010000157.1:0-6320 GCA_039933435.1 Acidobacteriota bacterium
GCCGCGCAGCAGCTCCTCCGGCACCGGCGCACAGCGCAGCCACACCAGGCCCGCGGCGGCGGCGATCAGCACGCCCGCCGCCGCGCGCCGGAACCAGTCCCGCGTCAGCGCCCGCCGTAGACGTCTCAGCACGCCCGATCCATCCCCGCTCACTCCATGCAGCATCTGCGAATGGCCTACCTCTTCACCTCGACCACCGCTGTCGCGGTCCGCCCGAACACTTCGGGCTCGTACATCTCTTCGGCATGCGCCGGCGCGGTGCGGAACGTCCCCGCCGTCGTCGCCCGCGCGATGTAGCTGAAGGTATGGCGGCCCTCGGCCAGCCGGGTGGCAAACAGCTGGACGCGGTCGTCATGCCGTTCGACGTGGTCGAAGCCGCCGCGCCGCCACCATTGTGACCAGTCGTCGCCGTCGTCGTCCGTCTGCTCGTTCTGGGCACGCGACAGGCCGGCGGCCGATGAAGCGAACCAGGACTCGACCGGCTCGAAGCCGGCGGGCAGGGGATCGGTCACGGCGACGAAGCGCCGCTCCTTGGTCAGCTGCAGGGTCAGCGTGACGCGGATCAGGTCGCCGGCCTTGAACGACGTCTGGGCCGGACGCGTCCCTTTCTCGATGTACGGAGCGTAGGCGCGCTCGACGCGGATGCCCTGGTCCAGGCCCTGCTGGTAGAGGCGATCGACGGCGTAGCGGAGACGAGCCGAATAAAACAGCGTGCCTTCGCCGCTGCGTGTCAGCGACAGCGTCTGGTCGGTCCCGGCCGGCGCCGATGCGAGAACGCGCGCCATCGGTACGTCCACCGCGGTGGCCGCCGTGCTTCGGCCGCGGAACTCCGCCGAGGCGAGCGAAGCGCCCGCCAGCGTGACGGTGGCGCTGAAATCGGGCGGCGTCGATTCGAACCGGCGGTAGTAGGACACCAGCGATTCCAGCGCCAGGGCGTTCTCCTGCGTGTTGCTCCACCGCCCGCCGGTGCGCGCCGCCAGCAGCCAGGCGACGAGGCCACGCGAGCGGGTATCGGCGGCTCCCGAAGCGGCCAGCGAGTTCAGCACGATGGCCGACGAGCGCACGTTCGAGCTCCAGAACCAGAGCAGATACGGGTCGCTGTTCTCCTCGACATGAGCCGTGGCGGCTTCAGGCAGGATGGCGTTGTCGATGCGCCGCCGCAGATCGGCCGCCCGCGCCCCAGTGCGCTCGCCCACAGCGACCAGGGCGTCGAGCAGGTAGGCCAGCGCGAAGACCGGCATCCGCTCGCGATAGCCGTAGAGACGCGTCAGGTTCGAGTCCTGCTTGCGCCCGGCTTCAACCAGCACCTTGACCGCGAAGGCCTGCCACGCCGTGTAGGACGGCAGCCACGATTCGTTGAGCGGGGGCTTCTGCGCCAGCTGCTCCTCGAGGTAGGCGTAGGCGCGGTCGAGCATCGGCCTGTCGACCGCGTACTTGAGGTCGGCGGCGACCTTGAACACGTGCAGCAGATAGGCGGTGAGGTAGGGCGACGTGCTGCGGCAGTCGCCCGGCCAGTAGGCGAAGCCGCCGCTGTCGCACTGGAAGCGTTCGAGCTCGCGCAGCGCCGACTGCACCGCCGACCGGATCTGCGCCGGCTCGATGCCGGGCAGCCTGAAGGCCTCCCCGAGGTCGGCCGACAGCAGCAGCGCCAGCGCGCGCGAGCCGCGCTGCTCGGCGCAGCCGTATGGATACTCGACCAGATAGCGCGCCCCTTCGCCGAGGCCGACCAGCGCCGTGGATGCCAGCTCGACGTGCAGGCCGCCGAAGGCGGGCACCACTCCGGTGGGGATCTTCAGGATCTCTTCGGCGACCGGCGACGCCTCTCCGGCCTCGCCGATGGCCGACACGGTCTCGGGCGAGACGAGGATCTCGACCGGGATCACGTCTTCGAACGCGTCGCTCTCCGAGCCGAGTCTGGCCGTCATCCGGACACGGGCCCGCCCGGTCGAGCGGCCCGCGGCTTCGAACCGCGCTTCGACCGACCCGCCGGCGCCGACCTCGACCTCCTGCGGCGCCGTGCCGGCAAACTGCAGCACGGCGGGGTCAAGGCTCTCGATCGTCACGGTCGCGGTGCCGGCAGCCGGCAGCTGGCTGGTGACGACGGCGCCGAAGACCGCCTTGTCGCCGACCGCGAGAAAGCGCGGGAAGGCCGGCTTGAGCGTGAGCGGCTTGTTGATCCGGATCTCGCTGTCGGCCGAACCGAAGCGCGACGCGCGGTCGGACGCGACCGCCATGATGCGGTAGGTGGTCAGCGACTCGGGCAGCGTCACGTCCACCGACGCGTGGCCGCGAGCGTCGGTGGTGACCGACCCGATCCAGAACGCCAGGACGCGGAAGTCCTGCCGCACGCCGCCGGGAAGCCCTTCGACGCCGCCGCCACCGCCGTCGGTGGCCCCCTTCGGAGTGATCACCCGCCGGGACACGATCTTCTGCCGGCTGTCCTCGGTCAGGACGCCGAGCGCCTTGTGGACGTAGACCGAGCCCAGCACGTCGGGTGTGCGGTAGGCGGTCAGCGAGAGGACGCCGTGATCGACCGCCCACAGCGTCACTTCGCTGGCCGTGCCGCGGCCCTGACGATCGGCGACGTCGACGGTGACGGTGGCGCGGTTGGCGGGACGATACTCGACGCGGTTGGCCGCCAGCGCGACGGTCAGCCGCTTGCTTGTATCCTCCACCCCCAGCTCGACGTAGCCGAGGCGGAAGGCCGGCTTGCCCGGGTCGCTGGGATCGTCCTCCTTGTCGGCTTCGCCGAGCGGCTTCGACCGCCCCTTGACCAGCAGGACCGAGACGAACACGTTGGGAATGTCGCTGTCGCCGATCGGGACCTCGATCGACTGCTGCGTCGAAGTCAGTACGAATTGCCGGTGGCTGCGGATGCCCTCCCGCTCGGTGGTGACGAGTGCACGGGCCTGCTCCCATGGCGACTGGATCATGATGCGGGCGGTGTCGCCCGGCTTGTAGGTGCGGCGGTCGGCGACCAGATCGATGCGGTTGTGATCGTAGCGCTGCCAGGCGGTGTAGCCGGCGCCGATGGCGTACAGCGACACCCGCGTCACGGTGAAACGGTCGCCTTCGGCGGCGGCCCGGGCGGCCAGGACGAACTCCCCGCCCGCCGGCAGCGGCAGGCTCAGAGGCACCGGCGCGGCGCCGCTGACCACGCGCCAGGTGCCCGCCGGCACCTCCTTCCGCTCGGTCTCCCAGGTGTAGAAGCCGTTGCCTTCGGCCCGGCGCACGCTCTGCCACTGGACCTGCGTCAGCGTCACCTCGATCGGCACGTCCGGCACGGCCTTGCCGTCGAGGCCCACCGCCACCAGTTCGGTCCTGACGCCGTCGGCCTGCGGGCTGAACAGCGGCAGATTGCGGATGCCGACGTAATAGGGCGCCGGGTGGACGACCACGCTGGCGCGGTTGGCGATGTGCTGCCGCGACACGTCTTCGACGTCGCCCTCGAGGGTGTAGGCGTACGGCCGTCCCGCCGCGGCCTCGGTCCGCAACGTCAGCGGCAGGCTCCCGGCTGCCGTCAGCGTACCGTCGTCTGCTCGCATCTCAGCCCGGCCGGCGGCGGTGTCGGTGTCGCTCCAGCCGACGAAGGTCCAGCGCGCCTCGGGAAAGAGCTCGGTAATCGCGGCGGGCGCGGAGAAGACAGGGGACCGGGTCAAGGTCCAGTGCGTGGGCCGCCGGGTCATCGGCGCGCCGAACAGGTAACGGGCGGTGATCACGCCCTGCAACGGGTCGCCGGCAATCGGCGAGGCGCCGTTCAGCGTCACGTCGACGCGGAAGTCGGGGCGCCGGTAGGCCGCGACCAGGAAGCCGGCGGATACGCTCTTCTTCCACTCGGCCACGTCCCGATCGTCGTCTCGCGGGCGGTCCGGCGTGGCGGCTGCCGGCCTGGCGCGATCGCTCTCGAGGATGGCGCGCACCGAGTAGTTGCCGAGCGAGCCGTCGGCCGGGAGGGTGAAGGTCCACTCGGCTGCGCTCCATGTGTTCACGGTGACGCGGCGTTCGTCGACAACCTTGTCGCGCGCGTCGCGGACGGTGATCGCCACGGCAGTGCCGTCGGGCAGCAGGCGCACACCGGAGGGGGCGTTGAGCCGCAGGATGGCCTTGAAGTGGACCTCCTCGCCAGGCCGATAGACACCTCGGTCGGTGAACACGGTGCCGCGCAGCAACGGGTCGGCCTCGTAGAGATCGAGACGGGCACCGAACTCCCACGGCAGGACGCCGTCGTTCCAGTCGCTGCCGACGTAGGCGACGTCGCCGTCCTTCTCGGCCATCACCAGGAAGGCGAGCTCGAACCAGCTTGCGGGATTCCGCAGCCGTGCGGCTGGCGCCACGGCAATGCCGTCGGCGCCTGTCGTCCCGCTCCACGCCGTGGACCCGTCGGTCTTGACGATTGAGACGCGCGCCCCAGGCACAGCAGCCGCGGTGTCGAGCCGCGTCACCCAGATCAGGGTGTTCTGGGCACTGTCCTTGACGGTGATGCCGAGGTTGGTGACCTGAACCAGACTGGCACGAGTCAGCGGCCGGTTGTCGTCGGTGCGTGACGCGGTGGCGCGGGGGATCGGAGTGCCCTCTTGAACCGCCGTCCAGAACAGGCCGCTACCGGAGGCACCGAGCAGGCCCGACAGGTCGAGTCCGTGCGACTGGATCCGGTCCGGCGTGACGCTGAGACGCCTCGGCGTGCCGCTCCCCGGCGGTGCGAGGCGGAAGTGTGCGGCCTGCAGCTCGCGCAGCGTCTGCATCAGTCGGGACGGCTCGATCGGCGCCGCCCATCCGGTGACGTCGAGAAAGTTGCGCGCGTGGAATGGCAGCAGCGACCCGCCGCCCTTCTCCCAGACGCCGTGCCCGTCACCAAAGCTGGTGAAGGCGCGCTGATGCCAGTGCTCGACGCGGCCGGCCCAGGTGTAGCCGAGCGTCTGGCCGTCGCTCGCCTGCAGGTCCGGAGGCAGCGTCAGGACCAGCGTCGAGGCTGGGGCCGGGGCGCTGAAGCCGGCGTCCTCGATCGACAGCCCGGTCGACTCGTCTCCTTCCCAGGACTCACGCTCCCGCGGCGCGGCTTTGTCCAGCGCCCGCCCCGGCGCCCCGGCGGTCACGTCGCTGACCTTCAGCGCCGCCGCGAACGCCGCCGCCTTGACCGCCCCGCGAAATCCGACCGGATTGGCGGCGTCGGGATCGCAGGCGGTGGTGCATTGCAGCGACGCGACGAAGAACGTCGGCTCGACCTGGATGTCGTAGCGCTGTCCGCCGCCCGACACTGCCGACCCGGCGGGGGACGGCACCTGGCCGTCAGTGCCGATGGTGATCCGGCTGTCGGGCGGGACCGGTGTGGTCACCCGCAGCACAATCAAATCCGGCGCCGGAGGAAACCGCTTGCGGTCCCAGTCCCGGGCGAGCTCGAAGGCGACCGGCGACTGCGCCGACGCGGCGGCGCGCGCCCGCTGCACCACGGCCTCGAACGCCTGTCGCGCCCCAGGGTCGCTCGCGCGCAGGCTCGCCAACGCCCCCTGGTCCAGTACCGGCGGCGCAAACGGGTGGGGGGTGAACTGCGCCTGGAGGTGCGGCGTGACGGCGGCCGCCCTGACCCGCTGGTTGAAGCGCAGCGCGATGATCGGCGCCGCGTCGAACCGTCCGCCGGGACGATACCAGTCGGTGGACACTAGGCGCGCGGTCGTCGTGGTGAAGGAGAAGGCGTGCGGCGCCGCCAGCGTCCGGCCGCTCACCGCCGTCGCGGTGGCGTCGATGGTGACGTCGTAGCGGCGGGCCAGCGGCAGCCGGCTTGCCGGCGTCATGATCAGGATGGTCGTGCCGGACCAGCGGAATGTCGCGGCGATCGCGGGAGCGATGTGGAAGAACGCCGGCCGCTGCCGCGGCGGGCGGGCGCCCAGAGCGACCATCGGCTCCGAGAACACCACCCGGATCTCGTTGGCCTGCTCGACCGACGCGATCTCGCCCGACGGGCTGGCGCTGACGACCCGCAGCGGAGCGCGTTGCGGCGCCGCCCCCTGTGCGGCGGCGGTCGCTGGGCCGGCCAGCAGGAGAACGAACAGGGCAGCACACGAGACGAGTTGAACCGGCCGGCTGATCATGTGGAATCGTTTCGAATGAGATCCGGTACGTTTGACACCGGCGAGGCCGTTCTGCCCCACGCCGGCCTCAGCCGAGCACGGACGCGAACAGGAGTGCGCTGACGGCTCGGGTCATGACCTTGGTCCAGAAGCCTAGCAGAAGAGCGCTCGCGGCGCGCTGCTCACCGGTCACCGCAGCATCGACATGTCGCGCCTGGGCGTGGTCATCGTGACGCGCCGGAGTCCATCGCTATT
>JBDTOB010000158.1:0-6282 GCA_039933435.1 Acidobacteriota bacterium
CCTGAGCGCCGGCGATCCGCGCATCATGCAGGTCGCCGCGCGCGTGTGGTTCTAGTGCGGATCCAGGGCCTCTATGCGGCCGTCGTGACGCCGGTGAACGACGACGGCGGGCTGGATCTGAAGACCTTCGACCGCGTCGTCGACTTCCTGGTGGCGGCGGGAGTGTCGGGGATCTGTATTGCCGGCGCGACCGGTGAGTACCCGCACTTCGAGTCGGACGACCGGAAGACGATCATCCACCGGGCGGCGGCGCGGCTGCCCTCCAGCCACGACCTGCTGGTCGGCATCGGCGCGCCGTCGAAGCGGTACGTGATCGAGCTCGGGCGCATCGCCCGCGACGCCGGCAGCCGGGCGCTGCTGCTGCCGATGCCGATGTTCTTCCGCTACGAGCAGGGCGACCTCGAGGCTTATTGCGCGGACATCAGCCGCACGCTCGAGGCATCGTGCCTGCTCTACAACCTCCCCGGCTTCACCAACGGCCTCGAGTCGGGCACCATCCTCGCGCTGCTGCGCAACGAGGAGTTCATCGTCGGGCTGAAAGACAGCAGCGGACAGTTCGAGAACCTGCCGGCGTTTCAGGCGGCGCGCGGCGCGGCGCCGTGGTCGCTGCTGGTCGGCGACGACCGCGCCCTGCTGGCGGGGCTCTCCGCCGGCTGGGACGGCGGCATTTCGGGCGTGGCCGGATTCTGCCCCGAACTGCTGGTGGCGTTGTATCGCAGCCACGCGGCCAGGGAGACCGCCGCGGCGGCCCGCCTGCAGGGCCTGCTCGACGAGCTCATCACCCACATCGCGCCGTTTCCGACGCCGTGGGGCATCCGCATCGGCCTGGCGGCCCGCGGCATCCCCACCGGACCGCTACCGCTGCCGCTGACCGCGGCGAGGCAGCGTCAGATTGCGGACTTCACCACCTGGTTTCCCGGCTGGCTGGCGGCGACCGGGCTGACGGCCGCGCCTGCCGGCGGCGCCGCGGGGCTGACGCGATGACCGTCCCGCGGAGGACGGCGTGGGCGGCGTCGCTCCTCGCGGCAGGGACCGCGGCCGTGCTGCACGCGCAGAGCCCGGGCGGTCCGCCGGCGCCGGCCGTGAGCCCGGCGCCAGAGCACGTGATCATCGCCCGCGCGCCCGGACGGTACGGCGGCTGGCCGGCGAATCATGGCATCTGGATCTGGGGCAACGAGGTTCTCGTTGGTTTCAGCTGGGGGCACATGCGCGCCGGCGGCGCCGATGCCGGCCACCCGATCGACCGGCAGCAGCCCGAGGAGCACATGCTCGCCCGCACCCTGGATGGCGGCCAGCACTGGGCGCTCGAGAAGAATCCCGGACTGGTGCCGCCGCCCGCGCCCGGACACATCGCCGGCGTGCCGACGGACCAGGGCGGCCGCGCGCCGGCCGCGCTGACCGCGCCCATCGACTTCACCGCGCCGGGGTTTGCGCTCACCGCCCGGATGAGCGACATCGATGTCGGCCCGTCATGGTTCTTCCACACCGCCGACAGGGGGCACACCTGGCGCGGGCCGTTCACGCTGCCCGACTTCGGCCAGAAGGGGATTGCCGCCCGCACCGACTACCTCGTTGACGGCCCGCGCGCACTCACCCTGTTCCTGACCGCCGCCAAGGCGAACGGCAAGGAAGGGCGGGTGATCTGCGTCCGTACCGCCGACGGCGGACTGACCTGGAAATTGGTGGGCATGGTGGGCCCGGAGCCGGGGGAAGACGACTTCGCGATCATGCCGTCGTCCGTACGGCTGTCGCCCTCGTCGATCCTGACGCTGGTGCGGCACCGCCGCTGGATCGAGGCGTACCGCTCGGACGACAACGGCGCCACCTGGAACCACGTCGTCCGCGCCGTGCCCGACACCGGCCGTGGCAATCCTCCCAGCCTGGTGAAGCTCGCCGACGGCCGCCTGGTCGTGACCTTCGGCTACCGCGCCGAGCCTTACGGCATCCGCGCCCGCATCAGCCGCGACCAGGGCCGCAGCTGGGGCGAGGACATCGTCCTGCGCGAGGACGCGGTCGACTGGGACCTCGGCTACACCCGCAGCGTCCAGCGCCCCGACGGCCGGATCGTGACGGTGTATTACTACAACGACGCCGTCTCCACCGAGCGCTACATCGCCGCCACCATCTGGACGCCGTAGCGTCCGTCAGCCGGCCGCGAGCTCGGCCTGCATCCTGGCGGCGTCCCGCTTCACGAAGAACAGCAGTCCGATGAGCAGCAGCACTCCCGCAGCGAGGTAGACGGTCGAGGCCAGCGCGATTGCCAGGCTCAGGCTCTCGCGCTGGGCGATGAGGCCAATCACCAGCGGCGCGCTGCCGCCGCCCGCCAGCCAGCCGACGGCGTTCATGAACCCGGCGGCCGTTCCCCGCGCCTCGGGCCTGACGACGTCGAAGACGGCGGCGAAGATGTTGGCGTCGTAGAGCCCCTTGAAGAAGCCCCAGACGGTCAGCGCCAGCATCAAGGTGCCGACCGACGGCGTCAGCCCGCAGAGCGCCACGAACGGCGCTCCGCCGAGCACGCCAATCATCTGCACCCCGAGCCGGCCGCGCGCCGATCGCTGCCGCCACTTGTCGGCGAGCCACCCGCCCACCGGCGCCCCCGCCATGCTCGCCAGCTGCACGAAGATGGTTGCCGTCAGGCCGGCCATCGCCAGCCCCATGTGGAACTTGTCGTAGAGGAACTTCGGCATCCACGAGAGCAGCACCACGGCGACGAAGTTGGCGCACATGAACGCCCCCATCAGGCAGAGGAGGGTCGGCGTCCGCGCCACCAGGCGCAGGAACTCGGGGAGCGAGAGCCCGCCGCTCGGCGGCGGCGGCGCGTGCAGGCCGGTGGCCTCGATGATGTCGGTCGCGCCGCGCGCCGGCTCGACCAGGAACTTCCGCAGCACCAGCCCGAGGATGATGCCGAGGCTGCCGAACACCAGGAACGACAGCCGCCAGCCGTAGTACTGGCCGATCAGCCCGGCGAAGAAGCCGCCGCCGATGGTGCCCACGTAGACGCTGGTCTGGTGCATCCCCATGGCGCGCGACCGCGTCTCGCGGCCGTGATAGTCGCTGATCAGCGACATCGAGGCCGGATAGTAGAAGGTCTCGCCGAGCCCCTCCGCCGCCCGCCAGAAGAACAGGTGCCGGAACGTCCGCGACGTCATCGTCGCGACGCAGATGATGCTCCAGGCCTGCAGCCCGCCGAGAATCGCGGTCCGGCGCTGGACGCGGTCGACGATCATGCCGGCAAACGGCGCCCCGAGGCCGTAGACCCAGGCGAACGAGGAGCCGAGCAGGCCGAGTTGCACCGGCGTCAGCCCCATCTCCCGCTCGAGCAGCGGGAACACCGAGAAGATGGCCTGGCGGTCGGCGTAGTTGAAGAACGAGATCAACCACAACATGGCGACGACCCACCACTTGTAGTTGCTCCTGGCCGCGAGGTCCGGCATCGTCTTGGTGGTCATAGGTTCAGTACAGCGTCCGCTGACGCCGCGCCGGCGTGATGCCGTGCGGCCCGAGAACAGCCTCTGCGCCGGCCTCGAAGAGCGCGAGATCGGACGGGCCCTGGAAGAAAAGGAAGCCCTCGTCGATGTAGCGTCGCGTTTCCGCGGCCGTTCCCGCGGGCCGGCCGGCACTCTTGCCGTGGCGCCGCGCCGCGGCCAGGACCGCGGACGCCGCTTCCTCGACCCGCGGATGCTGCTGCTGCCCGCGCAGCCCCATCGAGAAGGAGAGATCGCCGGTGCCGACAAACACGACGTCGATCCCCGGGGTCGCGGCGATGTCGTCGGCGCGCTCGAGGGCGCTGACCTCCTCGATGACCGCGACGGCGACGATGTTGCGGTCCGCGGAGTCGAAGTAGCTGTCGGGATCCGGCCAGCAGGAGATGGCCAGGCTCGCGCCCGAGCCCCGCCTCCCGAGGGGAGGATAGCGGCAGGCGTCGGCGGCCTGCCGGGCCAGCGCCGGCGTGCTCACGAACGGGAAGATCACCCCCTGGACCCCGGCATCCAGCACCCGTTTCGCCGTCCACGTCTCGGTCACCGGCAGGCGCGCGAACGGCACCGCCGGCAGATCGCGCGTCGCCAGGACGATGGCGTGCACGGTTTCAAGCGTGATCGGCGAATGCTCGAGCTCCAGCCAGAGGAAATGGAAGCCGGCGGTGGCGGCGCGGACCGCCAGATCCAGGCTGGCGGTCGTGATGGTGCATCCGAACACCGGCTCCGAGGCCCGGAGCCGGCGCCTGATCGGGCTTTCCCACGGCGTGTCCATGTCTCCCCTAATCCTTGCGCATCAGCCACACTTCCGCGACCTGCACGCCCCGCCCGGCGCTGCCCACGCCCGCGGGACCGGTAAAGGTCAGCGTCAGTACCCCGTCGCGCGTCGCCTCGGCCGGCACGTCGAACTCCAGCGGCTGGAGCGGCGACGGCTTCCGGGTCGGCGGATGCACTTCATAGGTGTCGTCCGCGACCAGGCGGATGAGCGTGTCCATGCTGAAGATGTCGCCCGCATACATTACCCTCACCCGGTAGCGTGCCGCCGGATCGAGATCGGTATAGCGCATCCGCAGCGGCGTCTCCCAGAACGATTCAGCATGCGTCATCCACGACAGCCGCCAGTCCGGCCGGTAGCCGAAGCCGGTCAGCGTCGACTTGAAGCGCTGCGGGTCCTCCGCGAAGGGGAGCCCGGTGACGAGGTGCGGCTGCAGCGAAGGGTTGCCAAGGTCGTCGTAGTAGCCGCCGGGGCCGGGATCGGTCCAGCGCAGCATGCGGTCGATGGCCGCCAGGCGATCCTCTTCCTTCTCCATCGCCGCCGCCTCGGCGAACCGCGGCCGCAGCCAGCCGCTGTTGTTGAGCGGCGTCTCGAGGCTGTCGAGCGTGGCCCCGCGCCCCACCGCGATCGCGCCGTAGCGCTCGACGCTGAGCTGCTGGCGGATGGTCTGAAACAGCGCCTCGGCGAGGGTATAGACCCGCTGCCGCCATTCGGGCGCCGGCTTCTCATCGGCCTCGTCCAGGATGGTGCCCGCCTCCGCCAGCGCCCGCCGGGATTCGCCGGCCCTCAGGCCGCGCAGCCGGTCGAGCGCGCGCTCCTCGATCGCCGTCTCGCGCAGCAGCCGCCGCTTGACGTAGGCGTCGTAGTAGGCCCGGTAGAGCGCCTGCTGAAACCGCCAGTTGTGCAGGTCGCGCGGCGCGGCGGCGCGTTCCATGCCCTGGAACTGCTCGAGCGTCGTGTAGACGGAGTCGTTCGACGCCAGCGGCCCCTGCCAGTTGTGCTCGAGGCCGAGCAGTCCCTGCGCGAACGAATCGGTGTAGCGCTCGCCGATGAAGTAGCGGCTGTACTCCCGGAGGATCCCGACCACGTCGGCCTTCGGGTCCCACCCGAGGCCGCTCCAGACGAACTTGTTGACGTCGTCATTGGCCCCCTCGGAGTAGGTGATGAAGTCGGTGGCGAACGGCATCAGCGCCCGGAAGATGGTGGCCTCGGCCTCCGGCCGCGGGTTGATCTGCTCGCGCTGAGAGGTCAGGGCGTGCGCGATATCCCAGTCCTGGACCGGATACTGGCTGCGAATGCTGTGGGTGATGTCCGGATAGCGGCGGATCCGGTAGCGCGGCGGGACGTTGGCGCGGAGGATCGGGAGGCTGTCGCGCACCTGCGGACCGAAGACGACGCCGGAGAGCCAGGTGGGATTGGTCTTGAGGATGCCGTAGAACTCGTCCATCCACGGCTTGGTGAAGCCCTGCGGCGACATCCACATCTCCGCCGAGGGGTGCGACTTGTGCAGGCTCGCGGTCTGCCGCTCGAGCAGTGCCATCAGGTGCTTCGGCTGGGTGTGGCCGGGGTCGCCGCCGGGCACGAACACCGCGTTGACCCGCGGCAGCCTGGAAAGGACGGCCGACCATTCCGCCACCGCCGACTCCACCTGCTTCGGGTCGCCGTAGTCGGGGTCCATGGCCGGATACCAGACCCAGACGTCGAGCCCGTACTCGTCGGCGATCCGCGACATCTGGATCATCATCTCCATCTGCGGCAGCGGAAAGTGCGGGCTGTCGGCGGCATCGTCCGTGCGCGGCGGCATCAGCTCGATGGCGTTGGTGCCGAAGATGGCGAGGTCGCGGATGTACTGCTCCCACATCGGCACGTCCCAGGCGTCGTAGGCATTGGTCTTTGGACGGTAGCCGAGCTGATGGCCGCGGAGCGCGACCTGGGGCGTGGAGGTCGTGGCCAGCGCCGCCGGCACGCGCAGGGACCCCGGCGCCATGCGCAGCTCGCGCAGCAGCCGGCCGACGCCGAACAGCTCACCGC
>JBDTOB010000159.1:0-6274 GCA_039933435.1 Acidobacteriota bacterium
CCGCCGAGCGACACCCCGGCCGCGGCCGCGGCCGTCCATCGCCGCCGCGCCAGCAACCAGGGCAGGAAAATCACGGCATAGGGTTTGACGACGATGGCGAGGGCGATGAGGAGGCCGGCGGCGGCCTCTTTCGAGCGGCGCATGGCCAGGACCGCGGCGACGACCAGCACCGCGAGCAGCGTGTTGACCTGGCCGAGCACCACCTCATGGGCCAGGAATTTCGCCATCGCGACGAGCGCCGCGGCGACGAGCAGCCAGGCCGGGCGGCGCCGCTCGGGCAGCAGCGAAGGGCTGAGGGCGAGCAGGGCGACGACCAGGGCGATCGAGATCACATACCAGGCAGCCTTGGCGGTGTGCAGCGGCAGGGCGCCGCCGGGAACGGCCAGCACCGCGAAGGCGGGAAGATATTTGAACTGGTAGTGCTGGTCCTCGACCCGGTAGAGCGGCTCCGCGGCCCGCGCCCGGACGGCGGCCTTCCAGTAGACCTCGAGGTCGGGCATCTTGCGCGAGACTTTCGGGGCGAAGAGGGCCGCCGCGAGGATGAGGATGACTCCGGCGGCGAGCGCTGGCCGCACCCGGGCTGGCGCGGCGGGCGGCGCGGCCGGCTCTGGCGTCAGCGCCATGGTCCGGTCCGCAGGGCGCTCAGCATGGGGGACACTGGGGGGCATCGTACACTCGGTTCGGGGTTCGGGGTTCCGGGTTCCGGGTTCCGGGTTCAGGTTCCGGGTTCAGGGTTCGGGGTTCAGGGTTCGGGGTTCTGGGTTCTGGGTTCGGGGTTCGGAGTTCGGGGTTCGGGATTCTGGGTTCTTTGAGCGCTGGCCGCTGAGCGCCGTGCGCTTGGCTGAACGCCGGGCGGCTGCCGCGTGCGTGATACGCTGCCATCGGGGAGTTGCCACTGTTTGTCGACCGCATCCGCTGAGAAGAAAGCCACCCGCGCCGCGCGCAAGAGTCTGCTGCCGCCGTCCTACGAGCGGACGCTTGGTCATGCGCGGCGGGTCGAGCTGGCCGAGGATCGCCAGATTCGCGAACGGAACAAGATCAGTTACCGCTTCGCGCACTGGCCGATCTGGATCTGGGTGTTCTTCATCGCGCCCGGGCCGCTGACCTTCGATCTGTTCTATCGCGGCTTCGACCGGAGAATGGCGTTGTGGCTCGGGACGGTGCTGGTGGGCACCGGGATTGCCGGGCTCCGGGGGCGTCTGCCGGGGGTCGAACCACGCCCCTACATCCTCCGCTTCACCGAAGATCGTCCGAACCCGCTCTACCGGCGGGTCTGCTACACGCTGGCGTGGAGCGAGGTGATCGCGTTCGCGGTGCTGAACATCACCGGGCTGGCGATGGCCATCGCCACCGGCGCCTGGCGGATGCGGCAGCTCTACGACGTCGCCTACTTCCCGATCGTGATCACCGTCTGGCTGCTCGGCGCCTTCGGACAGCTGCCGCGGGTGAAGCGTTCGACCCAGAACGAAGGGCACGAGCGCCGCTATTTTTACGGCTCGGTCTGGGCGGTCTGCATCGCGCAGCCGGTGCTGTGGTTCCTGTGGCGGGCGCTGCCGCGGTCGACCACCGCCGATGCCATCAAGCTGGCCGCCTTCCTCGGAATTCTGGCCTACGTCGGGAACATGGCGAGGCGGGGACGGCTGCCGCGCACCCGGCCGATCGTGCCGGGCGAGCTGGCGGTATCGGACTGAGCACGGCTGGCGCGGGTCCCGATCCACGGGCCCGGTGCCGCGGAGGCACGCCGTCATGAGCACAGTGCAACTCGACCCGCAGGGACTGATCGGCGCCTGCCCCTCGTGCGGGCAGCGCAACCGCGTCGCCTTTGGTGCCCGTCAGGCGCGCTGCGGAAAGTGCCGGACCGATCTGCCGCCGGCCGCGGAGCCCATCGAGGTTCCGAGCGCGGCGGCCTTCGATGCCCTGGTGGCCGGCGCCCGCGAGCCGGTGGTGGTGGACTTCTGGGCACCCTGGTGCGGGCCCTGCCGCATGGTGGCCCCCGAGTTGATGAAGGTGGCGGCATCGAACGCCGGACAGTTGCTGGTCGTCAAGGTCAACACCGACGCGCTGACGGAACTCGGCGAGCGCTTCCGCATCCGCTCCATTCCCACCATGGCGGTATTCCAGAACGGCCGCGAGGTGGCGCGGACGTCGGGCGCGATGCCGGCGGCGCAGATCGAGGCCTTCGTGCGCGGCGCCACCGGCGCCCGGGGCGGAGAGGTGCGGTAGGATGGCGCATGCATCGGCCGCGTGCGGGCGCCGCTGACCCTCTCGTCCGGCGGTTCGGCGCGTTCGCGGCCGAACGGTTTCCCCTCGCGGCGGCGGCGGCGCTCGAGGCCTTCGCCCAGGCCGGCGGCAGCCGCGCGCACGGCGAGGCGGAGATCGAGGCGCTGCGGCCGGCGCTGGCCGCAGCCCTGCGGCGCGCGTTTCCGCCCCTGCCCGCGATCGACGACATCACGCCCGGGGTCACCTCCGGCCAGCGCATGGCCGCTGCCGTTGACGAGATCGTCGAGGCCGGCGACGGCTTCCTGCGCCGCGCCGCGCTTCGCGCCTCGCTGACCGCCGCGGAGCGGCTCGAGATGCTGCGCGGCATGCTGCTGACCCGCGCCACCGACAATCGCCTCAAGCTGTTCTTCACGAGCGGAGAGATCCGCTTCCGCGACGCTCCCTTCCAGGGCAAGGGCTTCCGCTCGCTCGGGCAGGAAGCCATTTACGCGGCGGGCATCCGGCTGCGGCGCGGCACCGCCTTCAGCGACCACGGCCGCTGGCGCGGCGACGTGGTCGCGCCGCTGATCCGGGATCTGGGAGTGGCGCTGGCGATGGCACCCGATGGCGACACCGTCCGCGCGGTGCTGTCGGCGCAGATGGCCAAGGCCGGACCGCCGATGGGGGGCAAGGACCTGCACTTCGGCGATCTGGCGCGCGGCATCCTGCCGGCGTCGGCGCCGCTCGCCAGCAGCAGCCTGACGATTGCCGGGATGGCGCTGGCTTTCGCGCGTGAGGGCCTCGGCCGGGTGGCGCTGTCGTTCATCGGTGAAGGCGGGTCGTCGCTCGGCGAATGGCATGAAGCCATCAACCTGTGCGCGGCGCGGCGGCTGCCGTCGGTGTTCTGCGTGCAGAACAACCAGACGGCGCTCTCGACGCCGGTGCGCGAGCAGTCCGCGGTGCGGGTCTTCGCCGACAAGGCGGCCGGCTACGGCATCCCGGGCATCACCATCGACGGCACCGATCCCGACGACATCGCCGCGGCCTTCGCCTGGGCGGTGGAGCGCGCCCGCGCCGGCCTCGGCCCGGCGCTCATCGAGCTGGTCGCGATGCGCATGTGCGGCCATGCGCACCACGACGACATGCTGTATCTCGGGCGCGATCCCGCGCCGTCGTGGGACTATCCGGCCGCGGCCGCCGGCTATGCGGACGCCGCGCGCTATCGCTTCTGGGCGGCGCGCGATCCCGTGCCCGCCTACGCCGCCCGCCTCGAAGCCGAGGGGGTGCTGGCGCCTGGCGCGCTCGACTCGCTGAAGGCCGACGCCGCGGCCCTGGTCGAGGCCGAGGCCGCCCGCGTCGTGGCCGCCCCCTGGCCCGAGCCCGCGGCGGCGGGCACCGGCGTGCTGGCGGGGGAGTCGCCGCGGACGCGCCGCGATCCGCTCGACGACCCGCCGCCGGGCCCCGCGTCCCTGCCCCCGCTCGAGCCGTTCGCCCCCTTCGAGCGGACGGGACACACCTTCCTCGAGGCGATCACGCTCGGCCTGCGCGACGCGCTGCAGGGGGATCCCGGCGTCTTCATCTTCGGCGAGGACGTCGGCGGGCAGTACGGGAATGCCTTCCTGCTGCTGCGACCGCTGCTCGAGGAGTTCGGCGATCGCATCCTCAACGCGCCGCTCGCCGAGGGCGGAGTGCTCGGCGTCTGCGTCGGCGCGGCGCTCGCCGGCCAGCGCCCGATCGGCGAGATCCAGTTCAATGACTTCGTCGCCACCGGCTTCAATCAACTGGTCAACAACGCCGCCAAGGTCCGCTACCGCTGGGGCGGCAGCGTCCCGATGGTGGTGCGGATGCCCTGGGGCGGGCTGCGGCACGCCGGCCCGTATCACAGCCAGAACACCGAGGCCTGGTTCTACCGCACCCCGGGCCTGAAGATCGTCGCGCCCTCGACCCCCGGCGATGCCCGCGCGCTGCTGGCCAGCGCCGTGGCCGATCCCGATCCGGTGCTCTTCTACGAGCACATCGCGCTCTACCGCGATCCCCGAATCCGGCAGGCGACCACCGCGGACGCCGGCGCGCCGGTGCCGATCGGCAGGGCGGCGCTGCGGCGGGCGGGCGCCGACCTCGCGATCATCTCCTACGGCGCCTACGTGCACGTCGCGATGCGCGTCGCCGGCCGCCTCGCCGCCGCCGGCCTCGAGGCCTCGGTGCTCGATCTGCGGACGCTGTCGCCGCTCGACCGCGACGCGGTGCTGGCGGTGGCGCGTCACTGCCATCGCGTGGTCGTCGTCCACGAGGACTCGCGCACCGGCGGGATCGGCGAGAGCATCGCGGCGCTGATCCAGGAAGAAGCGTTCGAGTGGCTCGACGCCCCGGTCCGGGTGATCGGCGCGCTCGACACGCCGGTCCCCTACTCGCCACCGCTCGAGGAGCACTTCCTGCCCGGCGAGGACGAGATCGCGCGCGCGTCGCTGCGGCTGGCGCGCTACTGAGTCTGTGTCTGCAAAGACGCATTCACGTGTCATTCTTGACACATGCCCGCGAACCTGCCACAATACCCGCACTCCCTAGATGTGCTACTCGCCCGGCGCCCGTCCCGCCGGTCATGGGCCGTGTGACCCACAGGGCGAAGCTGTCGTCGATGCCGATGCCACCACCCTCCAGACCTGCACCGCCCCGGGCCGCCACGCGCGCCGCCCTGCCGCTCGCCCTGCTCGGCGAGTCGACCGCGGTCCGGCGGGCGCGCCAGGCGCTCGACCGCGCCGCCGGCACGGCCGCGCCGATCCTGCTGGTGGCCGAGCCCGGCTGCGGCGCCGCCGCGGTGGCGGCGTATCTCCACGACTGCGCCCGCTCTCGTGCGCCGCTGGTGGCGCTCGACTGTGCCGCCGCGGAGGCCGGCGAGATGGCGCGGCGCCTGTTCGGGACCGCGGCGGCGCACGCGGGCGGCTCGGATCTGCAGCCGCTCGGCCGCGGCGCGGCGCTGATCGAGGCCGGCACCGGCACGCTCGTGCTCGAGAACATCGAGGAGCTGGCGGCGTCGGCGCAGCGGCGGCTGGCGCGGCTCCTCCGCGACGGCGAGGCCCGGGTCGGGTCGCGCCCGCACCCGGTGGCGCTGCCGTTCCGCCTCGTCGCCTCGACCGCCCGCGATCTGGACGCGGAAGTGCGCGACGGGGCCTTCCGGCCGGACCTGCTGCGGCGCTTCGCGCCCGGGGGCATCACCATCCCGCCGCTGCGGCAGCGCCCGGAGGATGTCGGCGCGATCATCGAGCGGCTGCTGCAGGACCGGGGGGACCGCGGCCGGACGTTCACGCAGCCGGCCGTCACCGTGCTGGCGGCGCTGCCGTGGCCGCGGAACCTCGACGAGCTCGCCGCCTTCCTGGACCGCGTCCTCGCCGACGCCGGCCCGGTCGTCACCCAGGAGGACGTCCTCGCCCACGTGCCCGTGGACGGCGCCTTTACCCGCTGGGATCTGACCGCCAGCCTGCGCGAGGCCCGCCGCCGCTTCGAGCGCGACTACATCGCCGCCGTGCTCGACCGTCACGCCTGGCGGATGAGCGAGGCGGCCCGGGCGCTCGGCATCGAGCGCGCCAACCTCTATCGGAAAACCCGGCAGCTCGGGATCGCGCGCATCCCGAAGGCCCACGTGTCGTGAGGTACCAGAGCATGAGGGGACGGGTTCTGCGGCGGCTGCCATGCGGAGTGGCCGCGCTGCTGCTGCTGTGGCCGGCCGCGGTCGCCGCCCAGAGCGGGGCCCCGGATCCGCAGACGGTGCGCATCGGCCCCTTCGACCTCAAGCCGAGCTTTGCGGTCACCAACTTCGGCGTCGATGACAACGTCTTCAACGAGCGCCTCAACCCCAGGCGGGACTTCACCTTCATCGCCGCGCCGGCGGTCGAAGTGGCGATTCATCCCGGACGCCTGCGGCTCGCCTACACCAGCGGTTCCGAGTTCGTCTACTTCCGCAGGTACACGAGCGAGCGGAGCGTCAACCGCAGCTTCGGGGCGCGCGCCGACCTCGACCTGACGCTGCTGCGGCCGTTCGTCTCGGTCACCTCCGGCCACACCAGTGCCCGGGCCAACG